>DATLNY010000026.1:0-8620 GCA_035536495.1 Candidatus Saccharimonadia bacterium
GCGACACGTTCGGCGTGCTGTGCGAGACGCTCGGGCCCGGGTCGGAGGGAACCGCCGCGATCGAGGCGTTCCGGGCCGCGCTCGATGCAGCGCGCGTCGCGCCGCGCGAGCTCGCCGAGGCCGCGCGCCACCTCGACACGCTCGTCGTGCACGCGGCAGTGCTCGTGCGCACGACGTCGCTACCCGACGGCGTGCCGTCGTCGGGCGGGGCGCCGCTCTGGGCCGCCGAGCTCCACCGGCAGTGCCTCGCCGCGCGCGAGGCGGTGCGCGAATTCGCGCCGTGGCTCGACCGCCGCGAGCCCGCGCCGGCCTGGATGCCGGCGGGCGTCCCGAGCCTGCGCGCGATCGCGCAGTCCGCCCCGCCCCGCGAAGACCCGGCTCGGGAGTCAGGGACGTCTCGGACCCCGGACGTGGACCCCGCTGCGATCTCCGCGGACGCCGCGCAGCTCGCGCACGCGCGGCTCGACGAGCTCGAGCAGCTCGCGCGCGATTGCGAGGACTGCGCGCAGATGGCGTTCGACTTCCTCTACGACCGCACGCGCCACCTGTTGTCGATCGGCTACGTCGCGGAGGAGCGCCGGCTCGACCCCGGCTACTACGACCTGCTCGCGTCGGAGGCGCGGCTGTGCAGCTTCGTCGCGATCGCACAGGGCCAGCTGCCGCAGGACGCGTGGTTCGCGCTCGGCCGCCTCCTGACGCAGGTCGACGGCACGCCGGCGCTGCTGTCGTGGTCGGGATCGATGTTCGAGTACCTGATGCCACAGCTCGTGATGCCGAGCTACGAGGACACGCTGCTGGACCAGACCGCGAAGGCCGCGGTCGAGCGCCAGATCGAGTACGGGCGCCAGCGCGGCGTGCCGTGGGGCATCTCGGAGTCGGGCTACAACGTCGTCGACGCGCGCATGAACTACCAGTACCGCGCGTTCGGCGTGCCGGGCCTCGGCCTGCAGCGCGGCCTCGCGCAGGATCTCGTCGTCGCGCCGTACGCGACGATGCTCGCGCTGATGGTCGCGCCGGAAGAAGCCTGCGCGAACCTCGAGCGCCTCGCCGCCTCGCAGTTCCTCGGCCGGTACGGCTTCTACGAGGCGATCGACTACACGCCCGCGCGCCTGCCGCGCGGACAGAAGCACGCGGTCGTGCGCTCGTTCATGGCGCACCACCAGGGCATGGGCCTGCTGTCGCTGTCGTACCTGCTGCACGACCAGCCGATGCAGAAGCGCTTCGTCGCCGACCCCGGCTTCCAGGCCACGCTGCTGCTGCTGCAGGAGCGCATCCCGCGCACCGGCGCGTTCCATCCGCACTCGAGCGAAGTCGAGACCACTGCGGCCGCGCCGGAGGCAGTCGAAATGCGACTGCGCGTGTTCCACACGCCCGATGCCGCGCGCCCCGCGCTGCAGATGCTATCGAACGGGCGCTACCACGTCATGTTGACGAGCGCGGGCGGCGGCTACAGCCGACTGCGCGAGATGGCCGTCACGCGCTGGCGCGAGGACGGCACGCGCGACCACTGGGGCAGCTTCTGCTACCTGCGCGAAGTCGGGAGCGGCGAGTTCTGGTCGGCTGCGCACCAGCCCTCCCGCGCGCCGGTCGAGAACTACGAGGCGATCTTCTCCGACGCGAAGGCCGAGTTTCGCGGGCGCAAGCGCGGCTTCGACACGCACATCGAGATCGCGGTCTCGCCCGAGGACGACATCGAGCTGCGCCGGCTGCGCGTCACGAACCGCGCGCGCTCGTCGCGCACGATCGAGATCACGACGTACGCCGAGGTCGTGCTCGCACCGCCGGCCGCCGACGAGTCGCACCCGGCCTTCAGCAACCTGTTCGTGCAGACCGAGCTCAAGCGCGACAAGCAGGCGATCGTCTGCACGCGCCGGCCGCGATCGCGCGACGAGGTACCGCCGTGGCTCGTGCACCTGGTCGCCGTGCACGAGGCCGACATCGCCGCGATCTCGTACGAGACCGATCGCGCGCGCTTCACTGGGCGCGGCAACACGCTCGCGCGTCCCGCAGCGCTGCTCGCCGAGGCCTTGTCGGACTCGGCAGGCTCCGTGCTCGATCCGATCGTCGCGATCCGATGCCGGCTCGTGCTCGCGCCCGAGCAGACCGCGACGATCGACATGGTCACGGGCGTCGCGGGATCGCGCGAACAGTGCGGCGCGCTGATGGACAAGTACCGCGACCGGCACCTCGCCGATCGCGTGTTCGACCTCGCATGGACCCACAGCCAGGTCGTGCGGCGCCAGATCAACGCCACGCAGCCCGACGCGCAGCTCTACGAGCGCATGGCGGCGCTCGTGATCTATGCGCACGGCGCCATGCGCGCCGAGACGGGCATCCTGCTGCAGAACCGCCGCGGCCAGCCCGGGTTGTGGGGCCACGGCATCTCGGGCGACCTGCCGATCGTGCTGCTGAAGATCGCCGACGCCGGCAACATCGAGCTCGTGCGGCAGATGGTGCAGGCGCACGCGTACTGGCGGCTCAAGGGCCTCGCGGTCGACCTCGTCATCTGGCACGAGGACCAGGCGGGATATCGCCAGGCGCTGCAGGACCAGATCATGGGCCTCATCGCGGCCGGCGTGGAGGCGCAGGTCATCGACCGGCCCGGCGGCATCTTCGTGCGTCCCGCGCAGCAGATCTCGCACGAGGACCGCATCCTGCTGCAGACCGTCGCGCGGATCATCGTCAGCGACTCGAACGGCACGCTGGCCGAGCAGGTCACCCGCCGCCAGTCGATCGATCCGGAAATGCCGCTGCTCGTGCCGACGCTCGAGCCCGATCCGGGTGATGCGTGGCGCACGGCGCCGCCGGCGTCGGCGCTCGTCGAGGCCGCAGCGCCCGCGCGCGCCTGGCCGTTCGAGCCCGGCGCCGACACGCTGCTGCTCGACAACGGCTACGGCGGGTTCGCGCCGGACGGCCGCGAATACGAAATCCGCATCGGCGCGGGCGCGAATACGCCGGCGCCGTGGTCGAACGTGCTTTCGAATGCGCGCTTCGGCTCGGTCGTCAGCGAGAGCGGGCCGGGCTACACCTGGGGCGAGAACGCGCACGCATTCCGGCTGACGCCGTGGCACAACGATCCGGTCAGCGACACCGGCGGCGAGGCGTTCTACCTGCGCGACGACGACAGCGGCCGTTACTGGTCGCCGTCGCCGCTGCCACGCCGCGGCAGCGGCGAGTACCGCACGCGCCACGGCTTCGGCTACAGCGTCTACGAGCACGTCGAGGACGGCATCGCGAGCGAGATGTGGGTGTTCGTCGCGCGCGACGACGCGGTGAAGTTCTTCGCGCTGCGGCTGTCGAACCGCTCGGGACGCGACCGGCGCATCTCCGCGACCGGCTACGTCGAGTGGGTGCTCGGCGACCTTCGTGCGCGCACCCAGCTGCACGTCGTGACCGAGCTCGACGGCGAGACGGGCATGATCACGGCGCGCAACCCGTACAGCAGCGAGTTCGGCTCGCGCGTCGCGTTCTTCGACGCCGACGTCGCGGGCGACGGCGCCGACGCGGCGCCAATCGCGCGCAGCATCAGCGCCGACCGCACCGAGTTCGTCGGCCGCAACGGCAGCCTGCAGGCGCCGGCCGCGTTGACGCGCGAGCGGCTTTCGGGCCGCCACGGCGCGGGGCTCGATGCGTGCGCGGCGATCATGCTGCCGCTGCAGCTCGCGCCGGGCGCCACGTGCGACGTCGTGTTCCGGCTGGGGTTCGGCCGCGACGGCGAGGAGGTCGCCACGCTCGCGAAGCGCCATCGCGGCGCGGCGGCGGCCGAAACGGCGCTCGCCGCCGCGCGCGAGCACTGGCTGCACGTGCTCGGCGCGGTGCAGGTCGAGACGCCGGAGCCGGAGATCGACGTGCTCGCGAACGGCTGGCTGCTCTACCAGACGATCGCGTGCCGCTACCTCGCGCGCAGCGGCTACTACCAGTCGGGCGGCGCGTACGGCTTCCGCGACCAGCTGCAGGACACGATGGCGATGGTGCACGCGCAGCCGCACGTCGCGCGCGCGCACCTGCTGCTGAGCGCCGCGCACCAGTTCCCGCAGGGCGACGTGCAGCACTGGTGGCATCCGCCGCTCGACCGCGGCGTGCGCACGCACTGCTCGGACGACTACCTCTGGCTGCCGCTCGCGGCGTGCCGTTACGTCGAGGCGACGCACGATGCGCGCGTGCTCGACGAGGTCGTGCATTACATCGAGGGCCGCCCCGTCAACCTCGACGAGGAGTCGTACTACGACCTGCCGACGCGCTCGCCGCTGCGCGAGTCGCTCTACCGGCACTGCGTGCGCTCGATCGAGCGCGCGCTCGGCCTGCTCGGCGAGCGCGGGTTGCCGCTGATCGCGACCGGCGACTGGAACGACGGCATGAACCGCGTCGGCGTCGGCGGCCGCGGCGAGAGCGTCTGGCTCGGCTTCTTCCTGTTCGCGACGCTCGGGCGCTTCGCGTCGCTCGCGTCGAAGCGCGGCGACGCCGAGTTCGCCACGCGCTGCACGGTCGCGGCCGAGGCGCTGCGCGCGAACCTCGACGCGCATGCCTGGGACGGTGCGTGGTACCGCCGCGCGTGGTACGACGACGGCACGCCGCTCGGCTCGGCCACGAACCCCGAGTGCTCGATCGACTCGATCGCGCAGAGCTGGTCGGTGCTCTCGGGCGCGGGCAATCCCGCACGGGTCCCGATCGCGATGGCTTCGCTCGACGAGCACCTCGTCAAGCGCGACGCGGGCCTCGTGCAGCTGCTGCATCCGCCGTTCGACCGCACCGAGCAGGATCCGGGCTACATCCGCGGCTACGTGCCGGGCGTGCGCGAGAACGGCGGGCAGTACACGCACGCCGCGGTGTGGGCGACGATGGCGTTCGCGGCGCTCGGCGACCGCGAGCGCGCGTGGGAGCTCATGCGGCTGATCAACCCCGTCAACCACGCGCTCGACGCGGCGCAAGTCGCGATCTACAAGGTCGAGCCGTACGTCGTCGCGGCCGATGTCTACGCGGTCGCGCCGCACGTCGGGCGCGGCGGCTGGACCTGGTACACGGGCTCTGCCGGCTGGATGTACCGGCTCGTCGTCGAGTCCCTGCTCGGATTGAGCCTCGAAGGCAACGTGCTGCGGCTCGCGCCGTGCATTCCCGCGCAGTGGCCGGGGTACGTCCTTCGGTATCGCTGGCGGAAGACGAGCTGGCGGATCGCCGTGCGGCAGATCGACGAAGGCGCCGCTGCCAGGCTCTCGGTCGACGGCGAGGTCCAGGACGCGCTCGCGATCGCGTTGCGCGACGACGGCGCGCTGCACGAGGTCGAGCTCGACCTGCCGCGCGGGCTCGACTCGCGGCGATCGGGTTAGCGCGTGCGCAAGCGCGCGATCAGGAGGGCGTCGGAGTCTCGGGCGGCAGCGTGAATCGCAGGCAGCTGCCCTCGCCGTGCCCGCTTTCGGCCCAGATCCGTCCACCGTGCGCCTCGACGATCTGGCGCGAGATGTAGAGCCCCAGACCGAGCCCGCGACGATCGTTGCGACCCGCCTGCCGGAAGCGCTCGAACACCGCTTCGAGGAGCTCGGCCGGGATCCCGTCGCCGGTGTCGGTGACCGACACGTGGAGCCCGTCGTCCGCGAGCACGCTGCCGATGCGGATCTGGCCGCCGAGCGGCGTGAACTTGATCGCGTTCGTGATGAGGTTCGCGAGTACCTGCATCATGCGGTCGTGGTCGAACACGGCGGTGAGCGGGGCGGGCGCACCCTCGGGGTCGGTCTCGAGCCGGAGGTCACGTTCTGCCGCAAGCGGGCGGAACGATTCGATCGCTTCCTCGACGAGCGCGGTCCAGTCGCCGTCCGTCGGATGGACCGCAAGCTTCCCCGCGTCGATGCGCGCGACGTCGACCAGGTCGCCGATCAGGCGATTCATGCGAGCCGCGTAGCGCTGGATCCGCGCGGCGGCGACCTGTGTCTGCTCGCGGCTGTCGTTGCCGGTTGCGCCGCGACCGAGCAGCGTCGCGCTGAGCACGATGCCCCCGAGCAGGTCGCGCAGGTCGTGCGTCACCATGCCGAGGAAATCGTCGCGGTTCGACACCGCGTCGTCGGATCGCGCGCGCTCGGTCAGCAGGTAACGGTCGGTGTTCGCGCGCTCGAGCGGCAGCAGCTGCGCCAGCGCACGGGCGCTCGCTGCGCGCTCGAGACGCAGGCTCTCGTCGGCGACCGCGCGCTCGTCGCGCAGCGCTTCGTCCTGCACCAGGCGCGCGTCGGCGATCGAGAGTGCCGCGATGCCCGCATCGACGGAATCGTCGCGGCCGTCGGCTTCGTCACGCGCCGCCTGCAGCACCGCATCGGCGTCGGTGCGTGCCTCGTGCACGACCTCGTCGGCCGCCTGCTCGACGGACGCCTTGTCCTCGAGCGCACGGTCGACCTTCGCGCGCTCGGCGCGCAGGCTGCGGTCGGTCTGCTGGCGCTCGGCAGACGACGTGCCGGCCGCGGCATTGCCGCCGTTTGCTTGCGGGTGGGCCCGCGGAACTTCGGATGCGCTCATCGGAGGGCGTCGCAGTCTGCGGCGGTGGCCGTCGGGGCGTCGTGGCTCGGGACTATACACTTCGCGCCTCCGCTACGATCGGGCATGGCGAACACGACAACGAACCGACCGAGCGCCCGAGGGTCCGCGGCCTCGCGTCGCGCGCTCGGCATCGCGGAGCTGCGCGGGCTCGCGCAGCTCGCGACCGAAGCCGTCGTCGGCGCGAGCCGGATCGCCGAGGGCGTGCAGCAGTCGATCTGGGCCACGCTCGGGTTCGCCGATGGCGGTGCATCGCAGCGCACGCGCGGCATCACGGGTTTCGTCCACCGCAGCATCGAAGGGGTTGCGCGCACCGCGGGACGCGTCGTCGATGCAACGCTCGCGTCGGCCGAGTCCCCCTCGTCGCGCCCGCGCCGAGCACCGGACCGCATCGAGCTGCTCGCCGCGCTCAACGGCGTCATCGGCGACCACCTCCACGACAGCGGCAACCCGCTCGCCATCGCGATGCAGCTTCGGCATCGCGGCACGGCGCTCGATCCCGCGCCGGGGCTCGCGGTACCCGGCGCGACCGGGCGCATCGTCGTGCTCGTCCACGGACTTTGCCTGAGCGAAAGCAGCTGGCGGGCGCGCCGTGCCGGCGACGGTGTCGATCACGGCGAAGCGCTCGCAGCCGCGCACGATTACACCCCGATCCACGTGCGCTACAACACCGGCCGCCATGTCTCGCAGAACGGCCGCGCGTTGAGCGCGCTGCTCGAGCGCCTCGTCGCGCACTGGCCCGTGCCGGTCGAGCGGATCGCGATCGTCGCGCACAGCATGGGCGGGCTCGTCGCGCGCAGCGCGGCGCACGTCGGCGCCGGCCGCGACGCGCGCTGGCTCGCGCGGCTGTCGCACCTCGCCTGCCTCGGCACGCCGCACCAAGGCGCGCCGCTCGAGCACGCTGGCCACGGCGTCGACGCGCTGCTGTCGAGCACGCGATTCAGCGCGCCGTTCGCGAAGCTCGGCCGGATGCGCAGCGCGGGGATCACGGACCTCCGGCACGGCCACGTTCGCGACGAAGACTGGCGCGGGCGCGACCGCTTCGGCCGTGCCGCCGCCGCGCGCGTCCCGGTGCCGCTGCCGGCCGGCGTCGCATGCATCGCGATCGCGGGCGCGACGACGTCCGCGCGCGGCCCGATCGCGGACCGCCTGCTCGGCGACGGGCTGGTGCCGCTGCGCAGCGCCCTCGGCGAGCACGACGACCCGGCGCACGCGCTCCGCTACGCGCCCGATGCGCGCCTGATCGTCTGGCGCACGGGGCACATGGCGCTGCTGTCGAGCGCCGAGGTCGGCCAGCACCTCGTGCGCCTGCTCCGACCGGACCCCGCGGCCGTCACTCCCCCTCGCGCGCGACGTGCGCCATCACGAGCGGGATGCACGCGACGCACGCCTCGGCGATGAGCTTCGCGAAGACGTAGCCGATCGCCCAGCCGTTGACGCCGCTCGCGACGAGCAGCGAGATCATGCCGAAGCTCGCGAACGCGATCGCGATCGTCGCGAGCACCCAGAGCACCGACGTCGCCGGCGCCGCGCGGAAGCGTTTCTGCAGCAGCTCGATCCCCTTGAAGCCGCCGATCGCGACCGCGAAGAACGGCATCGCGAACGGAATGCCGCCGAGCAGCAGCGTGAGATAGCGCGCCATCGCGTCGTGCGAGACGCTCGAAAGGAACGGTCCGCCGTGGCGGCGGTAGTGCGACAGGTCGCCGGCCGCGTGGACCAGCGCGGTCGCGAGCGTCAGCAGCAGCGGCCAGTGCAGCCCGGCTTGCGTCCACGCGCTGCGCGAGCGCAGCAACGCAATGAAATCGCCCCAGCCCTGCACGACCACGAGCGTCAGCGCGTACGCGAACCCGATCCAGCACAGCGCGAACGCGAGCACGCCGCGGACCTCGCGCCACGGCTTCGGCTGCTCGCTTAAGTCGCGTCGCGGCACGAGCCGCTGCGCGCCGCGCGCGATCGCGATCAGCAGCAGCGTCTCGACGATGACGAGCATGATGAGGTGCGCGCTGCGCAGTCGCCCGCTGAGGAGCAGCCAGAGCACGACGCCGTTGCTCGCGAGCACGAGCGCGAGGTTGAACGCGACCGTCGCGTATCCCTGCGCCGGGAA
>DATLNY010000027.1:0-4101 GCA_035536495.1 Candidatus Saccharimonadia bacterium
ATCCCGGCGCAAGCCGGGATCCAGCGCCTTATGTGACCCGACGCAACGCGCGGATCTCCTCCCGGCGCAAGCCGGGATCCAGCGCCTTATGTGACCCGACGCAACGCGCGGATCTCATCCCGGCGCAAGCCGGGATCCAGCGCCTTATGTGACCTGCGCAACGCGCCGGCCCCTACCGTCTGACGTAGGGGTTCGCCCCGCTCGCGTGGTCGGTCGCGTCGTGCACCGCCGTGATCTCGGGGAAGCGCTCGCGCAGCGTGCGTTCGATCCCGCCGCGCAGCGTCGCGTCGACCATGCCGCACCCGTGGCAGCCGCCACCGAACCGCAGCACGACCCCGCCGTCGGCATCGATCGCCTCGAGCGCGACGCGACCGCCGTGCGAGGCGAGCTGCGGGTTGACCTCGGACTCGAGCAGGTGGCGCACGCGCTCGATCAGCGAGGCATTCGCACCGGGTTCGCGCCCCTTGATGCTCGGCGCCTTGATCGAGAGCGCAGCCCCCGTGGGCTGTTTGACCATGTCGATTTCGGCATCGTCGAGGAACGGCGCGCTCGGTGCGTCGATGTAGAGCTTGAAGCCCTCGCAATCGACGACCCATTCGTCGCCGCGCAAGTCGCTGGCTTCGCAGAATTCGAGCCGGCAGTCGGCCTTCGGCGTGCCGGCCTGCGCGACGGCCAGGCGCACGCCGAGGATCTCCTCGCCCTGCTGCTCGATGAGCCTGCGAAAATAGGCCTGCGCTTCGGCGCCGATCGCGATCATGTCCGCGAGCCGCCGGCACGGTAGTGAGAATCTGCTTCCATAGTCTGGCGCAAGCCTTTCAGTTCGCTATACTTTCGTAGCACGTTGGGCGACCCACCCCGGAGGAACGCATGGCGACCATGCTCGAAGAGCTCCGTTCGCAGTCCTGTACGCCGATGAAGGGCGCCGAACACGGCCTGAGCGTCGGGGAAGTCGGCGAGCTCGTCGAGGCGCTGCCCGGCTGGGCGCTGTCGGACGACGGTAAGACCATCAGCAAGGACTTCGGGTTCCGCAACTTCCACCGCACGATGGCGTTCGTCAACGCGCTCGCGTGGATCGCGCACCGCGAGGACCACCATCCCGACATGGAAGTCGGCTACGGCCACTGCCTCGTACGGTACACGACCCACGACGTCGGCGGCCTTTCGCGCAACGACTTCATCTGCGCGGCGAAGGTCGAGGCGCTGCAGGCACCCTGATCGGTGGCGCGGCTCAGAACGCGTCGAGGACCCGGGCCAGCTCGTCGGGCAGCGGTGCCGCGAGGTGATAGCGCGTCCCGTCGGGCAGCTCGAATGCGAGCTCCGCGGCGTGCAGGAACAAGCGCCGCAGCCCGTGCTCACGCAGCCGGCGGTTGGCCTCCGCATCGCCGTACTTGTCGTCGCCCGCAACCGGCGCCCCGAGATGCTGTGCGTGCACTCGGATCTGGTGCGTGCGCCCCGTGTCGATGACGATCTCGACGTAGCTGAAATCCCCGTGCTGCTGCAGCACACGGAACTCGCTGCGCGACGCCTTGCCTTCCGGGTCGACGCGGACCATGCGCTCGCCGCCCTGCAGCACCTGCTTGCGCAGCGCGACGTCGACGAACGTGCGCGCCTGCGGCAGCCGCCCCGCGAGCAGGCTCAGGTACCGCTTGCGCACCCTGCCCTCGCGGATCTGCGCCTGGACGCCGGTCAGCGCGCTGCGTCGCCGCGCGAACAGCAGCACGCCGCTGGTATCGCGGTCGAGCCGGTGCACGAGCTCGAGCGACTCGTCCGGCCGCAGCTGGCGGATCTGCTCGATCGCCCCGAGCCTGATGCCGCTGCCGCCGTGGCTCGCAAGCCCGCTCGGCTTGTCGATCGCGATGAAGTTGCGGTCCTCGAAGACGATCCGCGACGCGAGCGACTCGAGCGAGCGCTCCGACGCCCGCGGTGCCTCGGTTGCCGGCGCGATGCGCACGGGCGGCACCCGTACGAGGTCGCCGCCGGCGATGCGCGTGTCGGGCTTCGCGCGCCGGCCGTTGATGCGGACCTGCCCCGTGCGCAGCAGCCGGTAGACATGCGTCTTCGGCACGCCCTTGAGCAGCCCGAACAGGAAGTTGTCGACGCGCTGGCCATCGCGCTCGCCATCGACCAAGACCTGCCGGACGCCCGTGGCCGCTACCTGCGCGTCGGCGTCGGCGGGGGCAGGAATTGCTCCGGTTTGCCGGGACTTGCCATGCATTGCTATGATCCTGCGCTGACGCCGCGCGTAAAGCCGCGAAAAACACCTGTGGGAACCGCGACTTCTGTCGCGCCACTTCGCAGCGAACGGCGTCAGCGCACGCTGCACTTTCCGGGAACCGTCCGGGCGATGTGGTCCGAAGGGGCCACGCGATCCGCGCGATCCAAGACGGCTGGTCTCCCGCATCGTACAGACGAAGCGCGTTTCGATCCCGCTCCTCGCGAAGGAGCTCGGCCTGCGACGCGGCAGCCGAACGTGGCCGGTGCCTGATGGCATACGGCCGAAGCTTTGGATTACGGCGCTCCCGCCGATCAAGGGATGCGCCGGCGACGCGATGCGAATGCGCGCCGCGGCCACACCACCCTGGCCGGGCGCAGCGACGCGACTGCGAAGCCGTGCGCGTGCCGGTATCGGCGTAGCGCGAGAACAGGTTCAACCACCATGAAGCGTATGCTGATCAACGCAACTCAGCGTGAAGAGTTGCGCGTGGCCATTTGCGATGGCCAGACGCTCTTCGACCTCGATATCGAGATCCCGTCGAAGGAGCAGAAGAAGGCCAACATCTACAAGGGCCGCATCACCCGCGTCGAACCGAGCCTCGAGGCCGCGTTCATCGACTACGGGTCCGACCGCCACGGCTTCCTGCCGCTGAAGGAAATCTCCAGGGAGTTCTTCACGCCGGGCGTCGACCACAACCGCGCGACGATCCGCGAGCTGATCCGCGAAGGCCAGGAGATCGTCGTCCAGGTCGACAAGGAAGAGCGCGGCACCAAGGGCGCTGCGCTGACGACGTTCATCTCGCTCGCCGGCCGCTACCTCGTGCTGATGCCGAACAACCCGCGCGCGGGCGGCGTCTCGCGCCGCATCGAAGGCGAGGACCGGCAGGCGCTGAAGGACCAGATGGACGACCTCAAGGTGCCCGACGACATGGGCATCATCGTCCGCACCGCGGGGCTCGGCCGCGAGGCCGACGAGCTGCAGTGGGACCTCGACTACCTCCTGCAGCTGTGGAAGGCGATCAGCGAGGCGGCCGTCAGCCGCAACGCGCCATTCCTGATCTACCAGGAGTCGCGCCTCATCATCCGCGCGCTGCGCGATTACCTCAGGGCCGACATCGGCGAGATCCTCGTCGACAACGAGGACATCTACAACGACGCGCGCGACTTCATGCAGCAGGTCATGCCGCAGAACCTGCGCAAGCTGCGCCTCTACAAGGAGGAGGTGCCGCTGTTCTCGCGCTTCCAGATCGAGTCGCAGATCGAGAACGCGTTCGAGCGTACCGTGCGCCTGCCGGCCGGCGGCTCGATCGTGATCGACCACTCCGAGGCGCTGACCGCGATCGACCTCAACTCGTCGAAGGCGACCAAAGGCAGCGACATCGAGGAAACCGCGTTCAACACGAACATCGAGGCCGCGGTCGAGATCGCGCGCCAGCTGCGCATCCGCGACCTCGGCGGGCTAATCGTCATCGACTTCATCGACATGGACAGCCCGCGCCACCAGCGCGACGTCGAGGAGAAGCTGCGCGATGCGCTGAAGGTCGACCGCGCGCGCGTGCAGATCGGGCGCATCTCGCGCTTCGGCCTGCTCGAGATGTCGCGCCAGCGCCTGCGTCCCTCGCTCAACGAGGCGACGCAGATCATCTGCCCGCGCTGCGACGGCCACGGCCGAGTGCGCGGCGTCGAGTCGCTCTCGCTCTCGATCCTGCGCATCGTCGAGGAAGAGGCGATGAAGGAGAACACGGGCCAGGTGCTCGTGCAGGTACCGCCGGAAGTCGCGAACTTCCTCGTCAACGAGAAGCGCGGCCCGCTCGTCGAGATCGAGCAGCGGCAGGAGACGAGCATCGTCATCGTCGCCGACCACAACCTCGAGACGCCGCACTACGA
>DATLNY010000028.1:0-3526 GCA_035536495.1 Candidatus Saccharimonadia bacterium
GGCCGACGCGATCGCCGCGAGGGTTCCGCCCGCGAGGATGCGCCGGCCGGCGCGCTTGCGGACGAACGCGGCTGCGAGCTGCGCCGCGAAAAAGCCGATGAAGACCGCGAACATCACCGACCCGCCGAGATCGCCGCTGCCATGGGGCGCCTCGTGCAGCGGCTCGGGCAAGGCCTCGCCGTCGATGAGCTTCGCGAGCGCGGACGTTGCCTCGTCGATGCCACCGTAGAAATCGCCGTTGCGGAATCTTGGCGTGACGTACTCGTCGATGATGCGAATCGCGTAGAGGTCGGGGATCGCGCCCTCGAGTCCGTAGCCGACCTCGATCCGCACTTTGCGATCTTCCTTCGCGACGAGCAGCAGCACGCCGTCGTCGACGCCCTTGCGCCCGATCGCGTTGTGCTCGAACAGCGCGACCGCGTACTGCTCGATCGTGTCCGGCTGCGTCGTCGGCACGACGACGACGGCGACCTGGCTACCCTTGCGCTGTTCGACCGCGGCGAGCTTCGCTTCGAGCGCCGCGACCTGCGGCGCGTGCAGCGTGCCCGTGAGGTCGGTGACGCGTGCGGCGAGCTTCGGCAACTCGGCGGCGAGCACGAGCGAAGCGCAGAGCAGCATGCAAACCGCAACCGTACTGCGGAGCCGGGCACCCGGAGTCCTTGTAGGAGGGGCCTCAGCCCCGACTGCGCAACGCTCCGATCGATCCACGACGCGGTCGGGGCTGAGGCCCCTCCTACATGGCTTCGGACTTTTCGGCACGCGGCCGTCAACCGCCCGGCGGTGGCGGCGTCGAAGGCTGCTCGGGTTGCGGCTGCGGCGGCGGCAACGCTTGCGGTGTCGACGCGGGCGCAGGCGGCGGCGTCGGCGCGGGTTGCGAGAAATCCACGGCCGGCGCAGTCGAGATCGCGCGCTCGTTTTCGACCGTGAAGTTCGGCTTCGTGTCGTGGCCGAACATCATCGCGGTGAGGTTGACGGGGAAGCGGCGGATCAGCGTGTTGTATTCCCGCACGCTGCGGATGTAGCGCTCGCGCGCGACTGCGATCCGGTTCTCGGTGCCCTCGAGCTGCGCCTGCAGGTCGCGGAAGCCCTGGTCGGACTTGAGGTTCGGATAATTCTCGACGACGACCATCAGGCGCGAGAGCGCGCTCGACAGCGCGCCCTGCGCTTCCTGGAACTGCGCGAGCGCCTGCGGATTCGTCGCGGCGTCGGCGCCGATGCTGACCTGGCCGACGCGCGCGCGCGCCGCGGTGACTTCGGTCAGCACGCGCTCTTCATGCGCGGCGTAGCCCTTGACCGTGTTGACGAGATTCGGAACGAGGTCGGCGCGACGTTGGTACTGGTTGACGACCTCCGACCACTGCGCGGCGACGGCCTCGTCGGCGGTCTGGATCTTGTTGTAGCCGCACCCGCTGAGCGCGAGCACGGCGAGCAGAACGAGCAGACGACGCATCGCGTTCTCCTGACCCGAGGCCCGCCGCGATTCTACGTCCTGGAGCTGAACGATACGACGCAAGCCCTGCCTCCCCCAGCCCGCGCCGCACCAGGCGAAACGCGCGTGCGGCGAAGATGTCCGACGAAGGAATGCGGGCCAGGGATGGCCCGCCGCGAAGCGTAAGGCTAGATCTCGCGCTCGAGGCGCTCGTGCTCGGCGCGCCGCTGCGCCTTCTTCTTGCTGCGCCTGCGCGCAATCATGTTGAGCGCCTCGACCCCCGCCGAGAATGCCATCGCGAAGTAGAGGTACGCGCGCGGGATGTGGAACTCGAGGCCGTCGGCGATCAGCGCGACGCCGACGAGGATCAGGAACGAGAGCGCGAGCATCTTGATCGTCGGATGCCGGTCGATGAACTCGCCGATCGGATCGCTCGCGACGAGCATCACGATGACCGCGATGAGGATCGCCGCGACCATCACCCAGCGGTTGTCGACCATGCCGACCGCGGTGATGACTGAATCGAGCGAGAACACGATATCGATTACCGCGATCTGCGCGATGACCATTCCGAACGACGAAGCGACCTGGCGCTCCGCCCTCTCGTCCTCGGTGCCCTCGACGGCCTCGTGGATCTCCATCGTCCCCTTGATCAGCAGGAACAGGCCGCCGGCGATCAGCACGAGGTCGCGGATCGAGAGCTCGTTGTTCCACAGCGTGAACAGCGCGGTCTCCATCTGCGCGAGGTACGCAAGCGTCAGCAGCAGCAGGATGCGCGTGATGCAGGCGAGCGCGAGCCCGAAGCGGCGCGCCGTCGAACGCCGTTCCGGCGGCAGCCGGCTCACGGCGATCGAGATGAAGACGAGGTTGTCGACGCCGAGCACGATCTCGAGCGTCGTCAGGGTCAGCAGCGCGACCCAGATCTCGGTGTCGAACATCCATTCCAAAACGCGCGTCTCCGGTTACCAAGCAACGCTACCAGCACCCACCTGCCCGCCCTTCCTGCCGGCGGCAGGCGCAGAAAGGCGGCTACATCCCGATCCGCGGCGCGAGCAGCAGCGCCCAGCACACGACCACGTTGACCATCAGCACGAACACCGCCGCCGACCCCATGTCCTTCACCCGGCCGATCGTCTCGTCGAAGCCTGGGGAAATCTTGTCGGCGATCGCCTCGATCGACGAGTTGAGGAGCTCCGCGGCGAGCACGAGCACGAGCGAACCGAACATCAGCAGCTTCTCGACCGGACCGCGTCCGAGCACGAACGCCAGCGGCGCGAGCACCGCGAACAGGTAAACCTGCAGCCGGAACGAGCTCTCGAACCGGAATGCATGCCGCAAGCCCTGCAGCGACCAGACGAGCGCGCGGAATGTGCCGAGCGGCCCGCGCGGCACGAGGCTCGGTTTGCCGTCGGACGAGCCTGGCTTCAAGCCGCGCGTGCCCCGGCGGCGACCGCGTCCTTCGGTTGGTACGCAAGATCGAGGTCGCGCGCGGCCTTGACGTCGTCGAGGCGGCGCACCGGCGTCGTGTACGGCGCCCCCTTCATCCGACCGGGGTCGGACTTCGACAATGCGAGCAGCTCCGCCATCACCTCGACGAAGCGGTCGAGCGTCTGCTTGTCTTCCGTCTCCGTCGGCTCGATCAGCAGGCACTCCGGCACGATCAGCGGGAAATAGTTCGTCGGCGCATGGATGCCGTAATCGAGCAGCGCCTTCGAGAAATCGAGCGCGGTGATGTTGCTCTCCCTCTTCTGGCGCGCGACGGTCACGATGAACTCGTGGCTCGCGCGCCGGTTCGGCAGCGCAAGGTCGAAGCCCGCGTCGCGCAGCCGCGCCATGAGGTAGTTCGCGTTCAAGGTCGCGTACTCGCCGACGCGGTGCATGCCGTCGCGGCCGAGCATGCGCGCGTAGACGTACGCGCGCAGCAGCACGCCGGCGTTGCCGCCGAATGCCGAAAGCCGTCCGATCGACTGCGGCCGGTCCTTCTCGCCGAGCTGCCGGTACGAATCACCGTCCATCGCGAGCACCGGCAGCGGCAGGAACGGCACCAGCCGCTCGGACACGCCGACCGCGCCCGCGCCGGGGCCGCCGCCGCCGTGC
>DATLNY010000029.1:0-5483 GCA_035536495.1 Candidatus Saccharimonadia bacterium
CGCCACGGCCCGTCAGCATGAGGTCGAACGCGTTCGGCGCGCCGACGAGGTGCGGCAGGCGCGCGAGCCCGCCCCAGCCGGGATGAATGCCGAGCTTGACCTCGGGCAGGCCGATGCGCGTCGCCGCCGCGTCGCTCGCGACGCGGTAGTCGCACGCGAGCGCCATCTCGGTGCCGCCGCCCATGCAGACGCCATGGATCGCAGCGACGGTCGGGCATGGCAGCGCGTCGAGCGCGTCGAACACGCGATGGCCGCGCTCGATCGCGTCGGTGACCTCGCCACGCTGCGCGAACTGCTCGAATTCGTTGAGGTCGGCGCCGACGATGAAGCTGTCCGGCTTGCCCGAACGCAGCACGAGCCCCTTCGGCGGCTCGATCACGACGCGCTCGAGCGCGCGAGCGAGCTCGTCGAGCACGTCCCGGCCGAGCGAATTGGCCGAAGTCCCCTCGCGGTCGAGTGTCAGGACGAGGATGCCGTCGGCCCCGAGCTCGTGGCGCCAGTGGCGGAAGCGCAGTCCTTCGAACATGTGCGGATCCTCCGCCGTCGGGCCGCAAAGCCTAGCACCGCGCCGCGGGCGGACCGAGCGCGCGGGGCGGCCCCGCGCGTCCCGATCGACGCCGCAACGCCGCGGGCGCTGGCGGATCGGGCATGGGCGGGCTATGTTTGCGCCGATGATCCCGGCAGGCACTTCGGCAGCGAGCGAGACCGCGGACGTGTTCGTCACGCCGAAGCTGTTCGATCGCATCGTCGCGAGCGAACGCAACATCATCGCGATCGAAACGCCGAGGGTCGACGAGCTGCTCGCGCAGTTCCGGCACTTCGCGCTGCGCAGCGGCAACTCGATCTATGCGTGGTCCGAGGCCGACGGCCTGCAGAGCCTGCGGGAAGGCGATGTCAGTGTGCCGGGGTCGGCCCGACTGCAGGATGCGCTGCGCTACGTCGGAGCGAGCCTGCACTTCGGCGTCTATGTTTTCCGCGGCGTCACCGCGATGCTGCGCTTCTCGCCGGTCCGCGCGCAGGTGCTCGCGCTGCTGCGCCAGATCGCGCGCAGCAAGCCCGGCGTCGCGACCGTGCGCAAGCTCGTGCTGATCGAGGACAAGGTCGCGCTCTCGGACGGGCTCGACGAGATCACCGAGCGCTTCGTCGACGAGCCCTCGGAACGCCGCCGTTACCGCCTGCGCGACGGGCGCTGGGTGCAGTGATGGCGACGCCGCGCGGCGCCGTGCTCGTCGTCGTCATGGGTCGCGACGACCGCCGCGTGCTGTTCGAGGCGTTCGACGCGGCCGAGTTCGAAGCGGTCTACACCGCGAAGGACTTCGCCCAGGCGCAGGCTTTCCTGCGACAGGACGCGCGCCTCGACGCGGTGCTGCTCGAGTTCGCCGGCGAGGCGACCGAGGCGGTCGCGTTCTGCAGCGCGATGGCGGCGTCGGCGCGTTTCGCAAAGGTCCCGGTGCTCGGTATCGCGACGCTCGCCGACCTTGCCGCCCGCTGGGGCTGGGAGCGGTCGCCACCGGGCGTGGTCGACTGGCTGCGCAGCCCGGTGCTCGCGGCCGAAGCACTGCATCGCATCGACCGCGCCGCACACCGGCCGGTCGCGTCCTCTGCCCCGGGACGGCCGGCCGCGCCGGCGCCCGCTGCGGAGACGAACGCAGACGATTACCGCTTCGCGTTCGACGCGAGCTTCGACGAGCTCGTGCTGTCGGACCTGCGCACCGGCCTGATCCTCGACATCAACCCGCGCTTCGAGGAAAGCATCGGCGTGCTGCGCGCGCAGCTGATCGGAACCGCGTTCGACGCGTTGAACCTCGGCCTGTCGGAAACAGATCGCAAGCAGGTTCGCGCGCTGCTGCAGCGCGACGGCCAGGTGCGGTTCCGCTGCATGCGCGTGCGCCCGGACGGCACGCGCTATCCGGCCGACGCGGTCATGAAGCTCGTCGCGCGCGGGCTCGACACGGCGTGCCTCTCGTCGTTCCGGCCCGCGCAGGATCGCGCCGATGCGCGCGCCTCGGCGGCCGCCCTCGGGCTGCCACTCGAGGTCATGCGCATCCACGGCGGCAACGTCATCGAGGAAGTCGCGCAGTTCGTCGAGCGGACGATGCCGAACTCGTTCGTCACCGTCGTGGTGTCGCGCTCCGAGCAGGGCGAAGCGCCGGTGACGATCTACGAGCGCACGCCCGAGCCCGGAAAGAAGCTCGAGCTCGGGTGGGAAGCGTTGCTGCAGCGCATCGGCACCGAAGGCACGATCATCGTCCCGCACGGCGCCGCGATGTCGCTTGCCGACGAGGCGGGGCTCGCGGCGCTGAAGATCGAGGCGCTCGTCGTGCTGCCGATGTCGGACGAGCGCGGCGCGCTGCACGGCATGCTCGTCGTTGCGTCCGCGGGCACGATCGAGAACGACGCGCCGACGCGTGCGCTGCTCGAGACGTCGGCGGCGCGCATCGCGCTGTTCCTGGAGCTCGAGCGGGCGCGCGAGCAGGGCCGGGCGAAGGGCCTGCAGGATTCGTTGACCGGCCTGCCGAACCGCCTGCTGTTCAACGACCGCCTCGACACGACGATCAAGGAAGCGCATCGCACCGGCGAGACGTTCGCGGTGCTGTTCGTCGATCTCGACCGTTTCAAGAACATCAACGACAGCCTCGGGCACGCCGTCGGCGACGAGGTCCTCGTCACGACCGGCAAGCGGCTGCGCGCCTGCGTGCGCGGCTCCGATACCGTCGCGCGATACGCAGGGGACGAGTTCACGCTGATCCTGCGTCACATCGTGCAGCGCGACGACGTGCTGCGCGTCGCCGAGAAGATCTGCCGCGTGCTCGAATCTTCGCTCGTGCTTTCCGACGAGCGCGAGCTCCACATCACTTCGAGCATCGGCGTCAGCTTCTACCCCGACGACGCCACGACGGCCGAGAAGCTGCTGCAGCACGCGGACGTCGCGATGTATTCGGCCAAGGGACTGGGGCGCAACACGTACCAGACCTACGTCGCGGTCCCCGAGGAGTCGCACCAGCAGCGCCTCGCGCTCGAGGCGAAGCTGCGCCAGGCCGAGAAGAACGGCGAGCTGCGCGTGTTCTACCAGCCCCAGGTCGCGGCCGAGAGCGAGGACATCGTGGGGATGGAGGCGCTGATCCGCTGGGAGCATCCCGAGCTCGGCATGATCAGCCCGGGCTTCTTCATCCCGCTCGCGGAGGAGACCGGCCTCATCGTCTCGATCGGCGAATGGGTTTTGCGCCAGGCCTGCAGCGATGCGAAACGCTGGCAGCAGCGCTTCGGGCTCGACCTGCGCATCGGCGTCAACCTCTCGGCGCTGCAGCTGCGCCAGCCGAACCTCGTCGAGGTCGTCGAGCGCGCGCTGGGCGATACGGAGCTCAACCCCGACCACCTCGAGCTCGAGGTCACCGAAAGCCTCAATGTCAAGTCGATCCCGAACCTGCTCGAGACGCTGCAGGCGCTGCGCGAGCTCGGCTGCAAGATCGCGATCGACGATTTCGGCACGGGCCAGTCCTCGCTCGACTACATCCGGCGTTTCCCGGCCGACCGTATCAAGATCGACCAGGTGTTCGTCCGCAACATCGGCGTCGATCCCGACGACGAGGCGATCGTGCGCGCGACGATCAACATGGCGCACAACCTCAACCGGGCCGTCGTCGCCGAGGGCGTCGAGTTCGAGGAGCACCTCGTGTTCCTGCGGGATCACGGATGCGAGGAGCTGCAGGGTTACCTGTTCTCCCGGCCGCTGCCGGCCGCGACGTTCGAGAACCTCCTCGCCGAGCGCGAGCGGCTGATGGGCGCAGTCGAGAGCGCCTGAGTCGCGACCGCGGAACATTCGGCAGAGCCCGCTGTCCATCCGTTACCCTTGCCGGGTTTCACGGACGGAGTAGAGCCCGGGTGGGCGAGGAAGACCTCGACGAGGTGCTGGTCAAGCGTGTCCAGGCGGGCGAACGCAAGGCGTTCGACCTGCTCGTGCGCCGCCACCAGCACAAGGTCATCGGCGTGATCTCGCGCTACGTCGCGGACTGGTCCGAGGCCCAGGACGTCGCGCAGGAGTCGTTCATCCGCGCGTATCGCGCGATCGGGAACTTTCGTGGCGAAAGCGCGTTCTACACCTGGCTGTACAAGATCGCGACGAACACCGCGAAGAACTGGCTCGTGTCCCAGGGCCGCAGGCCGCCGACCGACGACGTGCAGATCGAGGACGCGGTGCACCTCGACGCCGCGGTGAGGCTGAAGGATTCCTCGACGCCCGAGCGCGAGTTGCTGCGGCAGGAGATCGAACGAACCGTGTTCGCGACGGTCGAAGCATTGCCCGAGGAGTTGCGCCAGGCGATCACGCTGCGCGAAGTCGAGGGCTTGAGTTACGAGGAGATTTCCGAACGCATGGAATGCCCCATCGGAACGGTACGCTCGCGGATCTTCCGCGCGCGCGAGGCGATCGACAACCGGCTGCGTCCGCTGCTCGCGGATTCCGAGGTCGAAGTGTGATGAACCCAACGGTCAACGAACAGGTTTCCGCGCTCGCCGACGGCGAGCTTTCCCCCGACGAGACGCGGTTCGCGCTGCGCCGGCTCGACGCCGACGCGGACCTGCGCCAGTCCTGGTCACGGATCCACCTCGCGCGTGACTGCATGCGTCGCGCGGCGATGCTGCCGGCGCCGGCCGGCTTCGCGTCGGGCGTCATGGCGAAGCTCGACGAACCCGCGGCTTCGAGCGCCGCGTTTCCATGGCTGAAGACCGCGGCCGGCGGCCTCATCGCGGCCGGCGTCGCGGCGGTCGCGCTGTTCGCGGTTGCGCCGCGCGACACGGTCGCGCCGGCGACGCCCGCACCGACGCTTGCTGCGACCACGCCGATCACGACCGAGGACCTGCGGCCCCGCATCGGCACGCTGCCGGCGTCGGACAGCATCGTCGCGCCGCTGCGTGCGGTACCCGCGACGCTGGCGGATCCGCGCCTCGACCAGTACCTGATCCAGCACAGCGACGCGACGCTCGGCGGCATGCGCGGCGGCTACGTCCCGTACGTCTACATCGTCTCGAGCCCCGCGCGCGCATCGACCCGGCCGCCGCAGCGCGACGCGGCGGAACGCCGATGACCCGCGCGTTCGCGGTGCTGCTCGCGTGCTTCGCGGGCGGCGTGACCGCGGACGAAGCCGCCGAATCCTGGCTCTCGCGCATGGCGGCGGCGCACGCCGCGCGCGAATACGAAGGCACCTTCATCTACATCCACGACGGACGTATCGAGACGATGCGGGTCGTGCGCACGATCGGACCCGACGGTCCCCGCGACACCGTCGCCTCGCTGACCGGCGAGCTGCGCGAGGTCGTGCGGGGCGACGGCGAGCTGCGCACGAGCGGCAACGGCGTCACGACCGTCGTCCCGAGCGGACCGGCGGTCGTCTTCCACGTCGCGCCGCCGGGCCTGCTGCACGACGCGACGCACTATCGGCTCGGCGTGATCGGCGAGGATCGCGTCGCGGGCTACCCGACCACGG
>DATLNY010000030.1:0-3446 GCA_035536495.1 Candidatus Saccharimonadia bacterium
GCTCCCGTTGATGGAGAGGAACGCGAAGAACAAGCCCATGATGACCGCGAAGTTCAGGAGCGCCGAGACGACGACGACCGCGGGCAGCGCGATGCGCGGGAAGCTCGCCTTCTTGATGAGGTTCGCGTTCTCGAGGAACACCAGGAACAACCCCGTGATCACCGCGAAGTTCACCACGGCGGTCCCTAGCACGACCGTGGGGAGCGCGATGCGCGGGAAGCTCGCCTTCTTGATGAGGTTCGCGTTGTCGATGAACACCGTGTTGAGTCGGCCGAGGCCCTCGGCGAACAGCGTCCAAGGCAGCACGCCACCGCAGAGGTAGATGCTGTAGGCGAATACGCTGCCCGCGTGGCCCGGCAATACCGGCTTCATGATCTCCGCGAAGACGAGCGTGAACACGAGGATCTGCGCGAGGGGGCTCAGCACGACCCAGAGCGCGCCGAGCAGCGAGCCGCGGTACTTACCCTCGAGCTCCCGCTGCACTGCGCCCACGACGAAGCCACGATATGCCCAGAGCGAGCGGAACATCACGAAATGGAGACGGTTCGCGCTCATCGTTGCGAAGGTTGTTCGGAGCGGCGCCGTGACATCACGGCAACAGCGCGTCGTGCAGCTCGCGTTTGAGATCCGCCACGTCCTCGACCCCCACGCTCAACCGCACGAGATTGTCCGCGATCCCCAACCGCGCGCGATTCTCCGCCGGCACCGAAGCGTGGGTCATGATCGCCGGATGGTTGACGAGCGACTCGACGCCGCCGAGTGACTCCGCGAGCGCGAACAGCTTGCACCGCTCCATCATCCGCTTCGCCGCATCGAACCCTCCGCGCACGACGATCGACAGCATCCCGCCGAAGCCCGCCATCTGCCGCTTCGCGAGCGCGTGCTGCGGGTGCGACTTCAGCCCCGGGTAGATCACCTTCTCGATCGCGGGATGCGTCTCGAGCCACGCCGCGAGCTCCCCCGCGTTCTCGCAGTGCGCCTTCATGCGCAGATGCAGCGTCTTCAAGCCGCGCAGCGCGAGGAAGGAATCGAACGGGCCCGGCACGCCGCCGACGGCGTTCTGCAGGAACGTCATCTTCTCGGCGAGCTCGGCGTCGTCGCCGACGACGATCATGCCGCCGACGATGTCGGAGTGGCCGTTCAAGTACTTCGTCGCCGAATGCATGACGAGGTGCGCGCCGAGCTCCAGCGGGCGCTGCAGGATCGGCGTCGCGAACGTGTTGTCGACCGCGAGCCGGATGCCCCGCTTGCGCGCGAACTCTGCGAGCGCCGGCAGGTCGAGCACCTTCAGCATCGGGTTCGTCGGCGTCTCGGCCCAGATCAGCTTCGTGTTCGGTCGCACCGCCGCTTCGAGCGCGGCGCGGTCGCCGAGGTCGACGAACGAGAACTCGAGCCCCGCCGAGCGCTTGCGCACGCGCTCGAACAAACGGAACGTGCCGCCGTAGACGTCGTCCATGCAGATGACGTGGCTGCCGGTGTCGAGCACGTCGAGCACGGTCGAGGTCGCCGCGAGGCCCGACGCGAACGCATAACCCTGCGTGCCGCTCTCGAGCGCCGCGACGCAGCGCTCGTATGCGAACCGCGTCGGGTTGTGCGAGCGCGAGTACTCGAAGCCCTTGTGATCCCCGGGGCTGCGCTGCACGTAGGTCGAGGTCGCGTAGATCGGCACCATGACGGCACCGGTCGTGGGGTCGGGCTCCTGGCCTGCGTGGATGGCCAGCGTCCCGAGGCCGGGCTTGGTGGTGGTGGCGACGTCGTTCATGGGGTCCGGGCGCCTCGAAGGGCGCTCCTGCAAGGGGTTTGTTGCGGTGCGGGATTCTACTGCACGCGGCGCCGCAGGAAGTTCAAAAGGTCGATCTGGGTGATGAGCCCGACGAAGCGCTCGCCGTCGACGACGATCGCGACATGTCCTGCGCTGAACACCGGCAGCAGCTTCTCGATCGGCGACTTGACGTCGAGCACGTCGAGCTTCGACACCATCGCGGTCGAGACCGGGTCGCGGAAGCGCGCCTCGTCGCCGTAGACGTGCATCAGGACGTCGGACTCGTCGACGATCCCGACGATGCGGTCGCCCTCCATGACGGGCAGCTGCGAGATCTCGTAGAGCTTCATGCGCTGGTACGCGACCGTCAGCGGCTCCGACGGCGAGACGACGATCGTGTCGTGCTGCGAGTACGGCCGCATGACGAGGTCGCGCAGGTCGCCGTGCTGCTGGCGCTCGAGGAAGCCGTTGTCGAGCATCCAGTAGTCGTTGTACATCTTCGAGATGTACTTGTTGCCGGTGTCGCAGACGAGCGTGACGACGCGCTTCTTCGCAGCCTGTTCGCGGCAGTATTTCAGCGCCGCGGCGAGCAGCGTGCCGGTCGAGGAGCCGCCGAGCACGCCTTCGGTCTTCAGCAGCTCGCGGCCGGCGTGGAAGCTTTCGCGATCGGTGATCGCGTAGGCCTTCTTCACGCGAGAGAAATCCGAGATCGACGGCAGGAAGTCCTCGCCGATGCCCTCGACCATCCACGAGCTCGACTTGGTCGAGAGCACGCCTTCGTTGATGTATTGCGCGAGGATCGAGCCGACCGGATCGGCGAGGACGAACTCGACCTCGGGCGCGACCTTCGCGAAATACTGCGATAACCCCGTCATCGTGCCCGACGAGCCGCAGCCGAACACGATCGCGTCGAGCCGGCCGTCCATCTGCTCCCAGATCTCGGGTCCCGTCGACTCGAAGTGCGCCTTCGGGTTGTCGGGGTTTCCGAACTGGTTGACGAACCACGCGCCCGGCGTCTCGCGCGCCATGCGCTCGGCCATGTCCTGGTAATACTGCGGGTGGCCCTTCGCGACGTCGGAGCGCGTCAGCACGACCTCGGCGCCCATCGCCTTCAGGTTGAAGATCTTCTCGCGGCTCATCTTGTCGGGCACGACGAGCACGAGCTTGTAGCCCTTCTGCTGTGCGACGAGCGCGAGCCCTATTCCGGTGTTGCCGGCGGTGCCTTCGATCAGCGTGTCGCCGGGGCGGATCGTTCCGGCGCGCTCGGCGGCCTCGATCATCGACAGCCCGATGCGGTCCTTGATCGACCCGCCGGGATTGGCGCTCTCGAGCTTCAGGAACAGCTCGCAGGGGCCGGTGTCAAGGCGGCGGACCTGCACCATCGGCGTATTGCCGATGAGCTCGAGGACGCTTTGGTGGACGGCCATGCGGGGTGCGTCTGCGGCCGCGCAGAGCAGCCCTTCGGGGGCGCGGATCATAGCAAACCGAATTTTATCAAGCCGGTGCCTTACCCCATTTGGGGAATGCCGGTCGATCCCCTTGAGAGTAGGCTTGCTGCAAGGGGGGGTACCAACATGACTCGTTCGATCGTGCTACGGGCGCTGCTCGGGATCGTACTCGGCTCGATATTGCCACACCTGCTTGCGGCGCAGGACCTTCGAGTGGTGATCGCTCGCGCGTCGGT
>DATLNY010000031.1:0-5953 GCA_035536495.1 Candidatus Saccharimonadia bacterium
TACACGGAAGGCGAAGCGCCCGATGCGAGCGAAGTCGCGACGCGCGTCGACAGTTACTGGCGGCCGTACCACGACGCGCTGATCACGGAGCTCGACCGGATCGTGCGCGAGCATGGCCGCGCGGTGCTCTGGGAAGCGCACACGATCCGCGGCGTCGTGCCGCTGTTCTTCGACGGCACCTTGCCCGACCTCAACCTCGGCACGTCCGGCGGCGCGAGCTGCAGTGCGCAGCTGCAGCAACGCCTCGAGCACGTGCTCGCCGCGCAGCGCGACTACACGTTCGTCGCGAACGGCCGCTTCAAGGGCGGCTACATCACGCGCCACTACGCCGCTCCCGCGCGCGGCATCGACGCGGTGCAGCTCGAGCTCGCGCAGCGCACGTACATGGACGAGGCGACGTTCGCTTACGACCTCGATGCGGCGGCGCGCCTGCAACCTGTGCTTCGGCGCCTGCTCGAAGTCGCGATCGGGCCATCGTGACGTAAACTCACTCGTCACTCGAGGGGCTCGCCGATGCGTCTCCAGCGACTGCTCGTGGTCCTCCTCGCCGTCGCGGCCGGCGTGCCGGCGACGCGTGTGAAGTCGGACGACGGCACCGCTCCCGTCGAGATCGCACGCCTCGATGTGCTCGGCGGACCCGTGGCCCTCGACGAAGTCCGGCGCCAGCCCGAGGCACGCTGGATAGCGGCCGACGCGATCCGGCGCCAGCCTTCACCATCCTGGTGGCGGATTCGCCTCACCACCGTGCCGCCTGCGACGCCGACCGGCGACGACTGGGTGCTTGCAATTCGCGAGGCATTCGACGGGGAGCTGGTCGCCTACGTACCCCCGCATTACCGCGCCGAGACGCTCGAGACCTTCGACCCGCGGCGGCGGCAGCTCGGATCGCGCCACCGCCTCGCGATCGAGGTGCCAGCCGGCGAACGCCACGCACCCGTCTACGTGCAGCTGTTGACGGCCCGCGGCCAGCCGATGCAGGTCTCGGCGGCGCCCGCTGCGGACTACCTCGCCGAGGACAGCGGGCGCGTGCGCTTCACGAGCATGATCCTGAGCGCGCTGCTGATCCTCGCGGTCGTCGCCGCCATGTACGCCGTCGCGCTGCGCCGCTGGATGCTGCTGCTGTTCTGCTTCTGGGTCCTGAGTGCCGCGGTCTACGTGCTCGTGATGAGCGGCGAGGTCGTCTGGTTCGTGCCGCACGAAGGTGTGCTGCGCAATGCGCTGGCGATCTCCGGAATCGCGACGAACCTCGGCGTGCTCGCGGTCTACGGCTTCGTGATCGGATTCCTCGGAATCCCGCGCCACTACCCGCGGCTTGCGCGCGTCATGCAGGGGCTGCTCGCGTTCGCGGCGGTCTCGATCGTCGTCCTCCTCGTCAACCCGCGCTCGGGATTCGCGATCCAGCTCCTCAACATCGCCACGATATCGCTCTCGATCTGCTCGCTCGGCGCCGCCGTGGCGCGCGCGCGCGCCGGTTCGCCGCAGGGATGGTTCTTCCTGTTCGGGTGGGGAATCCTCACCGTGATGGGCACGTTGCGCGCGTGGCGCTTCCTGACGTACCAGGGCACGCCGCCCTGGCTCGAGCTCGCACATCCGGCCGCGTACGTGTTCGGCGCGGTCGTCATCGTCGTCGCGACGGCGCGCGCGGCGCGCTACGCGGAACGCGAGATGCAGGCGGCGCGGGTCGTCGCGCGCACCGATCCGCTGACGCTGTTGCCGAACCGTTCGGAGCTCGATCGCGGGCTCGCGACGCGCATCGCACGAGCGCGCGAGCTCGGCGATCCGCTCAGCGTGATGTTCGTCGACCTCGACCGGTTCAAGTCGATCAACGACCGCTTCGGCCATGCCGCCGGCGACCAGTGCCTCGCTGAGGTCGGGCGCGCGCTGCGCCGGCACGTCCGTGCCGACGACCTGCTGGTGCGCTACGGCGGCGAGGAGTTTGTGCTCGTGCTCGAGGGCACCACGATGGCGCGAGCTGCGCAGGTCGCTGAAATCCTGCGGCAGGCCGTGTCGGACGAGCACATCGAGTTCGACGGTCAGCGAATCGCACTGACAACCTCGATCGGCGTGACCGACCTGCGCAACGGCGACGGTGCCGGAGATCTGCTCGCGCGCGCCGACGCCGCGCTGTATCGCGCAAAAGCCGAAGGGCGCGATCGCGTCGTGCTCGATGCGGCAGTGCCGGCGGCGGGCTGACCGGCTTCGGCTCAGTCCTCGAATCCGGCCACGAACACGAGGTCGGGAAGTTCGACCGCGACGGCCTCGAGGCTCACCGGCGTCAACGCCTGCATCGCATCGTTACTGCGAACACCGAGGTTCGCGACGAAGGTGCCGGCCACGCTCGGTTCGAAGCGAATCGTCACCTCGCAGGACTGCGACGGCTCGAGCGTCCGCCCGCTGCAGGTGTCAGACACGAGGGCGAACGGTGCGGCCGGCGGCTCCAGCCGCTCGATGCGCACCGCGATCGTGCCCGTGCTGCGCACGCTGGCCGTCCGGTCCGCGACGGTGCCGGGCGCCACGGGTGCGAACACGATCGGCGAGGGCGAGACCGCGAGTCCTGGATTCGCGGCGCCGCAGGCCCCGGCGTCCGGTGCCTCGGGCCGCCAGAGCAGCCGCCCCGCGCCCGCGAGCCAGTCGGCCACCGCGAGATCGACGGGAGCAGGCACGAAACCGGCCGCGTCGCGTTCGAGGATTTCGGCGCCGGGACCCGCGCAGCCGTACGTCACGCGAACGTCGGCAGGCAGCGAGTCGACGCGTCGGAGCGGACCGGCCGGGAGTGTCCACGCGAACAGCTCGCGATCGGATGCGAGGTGACGCGCCGCTTCCTCTGCGAGGCTGCCGGCCGCGATCCTCGTACCGTCCGGCATCCGCAGCTCGGCGTCGATGCTTCCGCCCACGAGGGTCGCGCCGGAGAAGACGAGCTCCGCCGCAACCGCAGCCTGAGAGAACGACAGAACGAGCGCGAGGCCGGCGCGCGCGAGGCGAAACCGCACGTTCGATCCGCTCATGTCGTCCGGGTCAGGGCGGGCAGGGTCCGGCGGTCGCGGTCTGGGCCGCGACGTTCCAGCAGACGACGGTCGGCGGCAGCAGTGCACCACTGGCGTCCTGGCGCCGGTGCGACCACTCGATCCGCGCGCCTCGGAGCGCGACGGACTCGAGCACCAGCGCGTCGTCGACGTGTGCGGCGAAGCCGACCGCGGTCACCCGCACGTCGAGCAGGCGAACGGTCCAGAACACGAACGGATCCGCGCTGGCCCGCCGGATCCGCAACGAGGCCTCGGTGATCGCCGTGCCGGCCGCGAGCGCCTCGCGCAGCGAGGGGCTCATGCGATCGAATTGCTTGGTGACCCTGAGGTCGCGCGGCAAGGGCGCGCTGCCATCGACGAATTCGTTCTCCGATTGGCTCACGACGTTGCTGCAGCCGCTGAAGCCGCTCGACGTCGCATCACCGGCCATTCCCGCAACGCACAGGAACATTTCGAGCGCCGCGTGCGCCGGCAGCGGTGCGCCGGCTCCGAACAGGATCGCGAGCGGCAGGAGGAGGCGTCGAGGCTGCATGAGCGGGCTCCCGGGCGAATGCACGAGGTGGCCGCACGAGCATACTGCCGTTCGGTTACGTCGGCGTGATCAGACTTCCAGCGAAGCGAGGTCGCCCTTCGTCTCGAGCCACGCCTTGCGGTCCGACGCGCGTTTCTTCGCGAGCAGCATGTCGATCAGCGCCGACGTGCCGTCCGCATCTTCGACCGTCAGCTGCCCGAGCCGACGCGTGTCGGGATGCACGGTCGATTCGCGCAGCTGCTGCGGGTTCATCTCGCCGAGGCCCTTGAAGCGCGTGACGTTGACGGCGCCCTTGATCTTCTCGCGCTCGATGCGCTCGATCAGGAGGCGCTTCTCTTCCTCGTCGAGGCAATAGAAGACCTGCTTGCCGACATCGACGCGGAACAGCGGCGGCATCGCGACGAACACGTGGCCGGCCCGGACGAGCTGCGGGAAATGCCGCAGGAACAGCGCCGAGAGCAGCGTCGCGATGTGCAGCCCGTCGGAGTCGGCGTCGGCGAGCACGATGACCTTGCCGTAGCGCAGTCCGTCGATGCGGTCGGTGCCGGGATCGCAGCCGATCGCGACCGCGAGGTCGTGCACCTCGGTCGAGGCGAGCACCGCGTTCGACTCGACTTCCCAGGTGTTGAGGATCTTGCCGCGCAGCGGCAGGATCGCCTGGAAATCCTTGTCGCGCGCCTGCTTCGCCGAGCCGCCCGCCGAGTCGCCCTCGACGAGGAACAACTCGGTGCGCGAAAGGTCCGTCGACGCGCAGTCGGCGAGCTTGCCCGGCAGCGCAGGTCCTTGCGTGACTTTCTTGCGCAGGACGACCTTCTCCTGCTTGAGCCGCACCTGCGCGCGCTCGATCGCGAGCTGTGCGATCTTCTCGCCGAGCTCGACGTGCTGGTTGAGCCACAGCGAGAACGCGTCGTGCGTGGCGCCCTCGACGAACCCTGCCGCGGTGCGCGACGACAGCCGTTCCTTCGTTTGCCCGGAGAACTGCGGATCGGCAAGCTTCAGCGAGACGATGAAGCTCAGGCGATCGTAGATGTCCTCGGGCGCGAGCTTGAGCCCGCGCGGCAGGAGGTTGCGGAAGTCGCAGAACTCGCGCACCGCTTCCGTGATGCCCGAGCGCAGGCCGTTGACGTGCGTGCCGTGCTGCGCGGTCGGGATGAGGTTGACGTAGCTTTCCTGCACGAGCTCGCCGTCCGGTACCCACGCGAGTGCGAATTCGACCTGCTCGTGTTCCCGCTTGAGCGCCTGCCGGAACAGCTCGGGCGGCAGGCACTCCTGCCCGTCGAGCATCGTGCGCATGTAGTCGGTGAGGCCGTCCTCGTAGAACCACTCGCTGCGCTCGCCGCTCGCGGCGTCGAGGAGCCGCATCGTGAGGCCCGGACAGAGCACGGCCTTCGCGCGCAGCACGTGCTTGAGCCGGGGCAGGGAGAACTTCGGCGAATCGAAATACTTCGGGTCCGGCCAGAAGCGCAGCCGCGTGCCGGTCTGGCGCTTCGCGACCGTGCCGACCTGCTGCAGCGGCGTCGTGCGGTCACCGTCGGCGAAATCCATGCGGTATTCGGCGCCGTCGCGCCGGATCGTCACCTCGACCTTCGACGACAGCGCGTTGACGACCGACACCCCGACGCCATGCAGCCCGCCGGAGAACTGGTAGTTCTTGTTCGAGAATTTCCCGCCGGCGTGCAGCCGCGTCATGATCAGCTCGACGCCGGGGATGCCTTCCTCGGGATGCACATCGACCGGCATGCCGCGGCCGTCGTCGCCGACCTCGAGCGAGCCGTCCTCGGGCACGACGACGTCGACGATCTTCGCGTGGCCTGCGAGCGCTTCGTCGACCGAGTTGTCGACGACCTCCTGCGCGAGGTGGTTCGGCCGCGTCGTGTCTGTGTACATGCCCGGCCGGCGCTTGACGGGCTCGAGGCCGGAAAGGACTTCGATGTCCTGGGCGGTATAGCGTGACGTCATTCGATTCAGGGCCGAGGGCTGAGGGCTGTAGGAGGGGCCTTCGGCGCCGATGCCGTTCGCGAAAGCCATCGGGGCCAAAGGCCCCTCCTACAGACGCGAGCCGCGCGGGAGTTTAGTCGGCATACACCCGCTTGCGGGCTTTTTTCGCCTTATCGGCCCTCGGCCCCCGGCCCTCGGCCCTCCCCTTGATAGAATCCGCCCTTCGCAACTCCCCGCAACGTTATGACCCCCCTGATTTTCGTGACCGGCGGCGTCGTGTCCTCGCTCGGCAAGGGCATCGCGGCCGCATCGCTCGGCGCGATCCTCGAGGCGCGCGGCCTCACGGTCACGATGATGACGCTCGACCCCTCCCTCAACGTCGATCCGGGGACGATGAGCCCGTACCAGCACGGCGAGGTCTACGTGCTCGACGACGGCGCCGAGACCGACCTCGACCTCG
>DATLNY010000032.1:0-4703 GCA_035536495.1 Candidatus Saccharimonadia bacterium
CAGACATCGTGACGCCTTATGGTCCGGGCTCGGCCGACCTCGCGCGCTGCATCAATCTGCGGCCCCGGACGGCGCAGGAGTTTCGGGCGACGTTCACGCAGCACGGGCCGCCGGGCACCTCCGGGCCGCGCGTGCTCGAGCTCGATGCCAACGTGTTGCCCAACCTCCTCTTCCGTGACGGCTACGAGGATGCGCCGTGACGTGCGTACTGGGCGCGGGCTTACCGCGCCCCGCTACACACGTCTGACGGCGCCGCGCCGACCCGTTCGGCGTTCACCAGACGTCCGCATCAACGCGTGGCCGTGAAGAACGCGCGGTAGCGCGGCGAGAACAGCGCCGCGTCGGGGGACTTGCCGGGCTGCAGCTGCTTCGCGCTGCGGACGTCGGCTTCGGCCTGCGCGAGCAGCGCGGCGCCGGCGTTGCCCTGGATCTGCGCGAGCGTGTGGCGCGAGGCGGAGCGCAGCAGCAGCAGGTGGTAGCGCGCGCGGCTGTCGGGCAGCGACGCGGGATCGGCCGACACGATCTGGTCGTAGCGGCCGCGCAGGAAATTCTCGACCGCGGCGGCGAGCGCCGGTGGCGCGGCGGGTGCGGCGGGTTTCTCGGGCTCGGCGGGCTTCGGCGGCGGCGGTGCGCTTGCGACGACGACGGGCGGCTTGGCGGGGGTCGTCGTCGGCGGTGCGGTCGGTTTCACGACCGGGGGCGTGGTGACGGGGGGCGGCCGTGTGTCGGCGACGGGCTTCGCAGGCTCGCTGACCGGCGGCGGCACCGGCTTCGGCTCGGCGACAGGCGGTGGCGGCGCCGAAACGGCCGCGAGCTTCGTCTTGCATTCGCTCAGTCCGCGCTGTGCGAGCGCGGTGAAGTCGCCGACGGTGTTCTTCGCCTTGGGATCGGCAACGGCGGCGCGCGTCGGCCCATGCTCGAGGTTGCGCACTGCCCCTTCGCAGTCGCCCTTGCGATACGCGGCGATGCCGAGGAAATACTGCGGCGCGTACGCTTCGAAGCGGCGGCCGTACAGGTTCACGCGCGCGGCCGGCGTCGATTCCTGCGCGAGCGCGGCGCGCATCTTCGACTCGACTTCGCCCCACTGGCCGTCGCCGGCGGCCTTGAGGCCCGCGGCATAGTCGCTCTTGTAGTCGGCGAACGCCGGCAGCGCCGCGACGAGCGCGCACGCCGCGACCGCCGCGGCGAGCGGACGGCTCGTGCCGATGCGCGCGCGATCAGTAACCCGCACTGCGCAGGTACCTGTCCGACGTGACGCTCGCCGCGAACGACGCGGCCTTCGTGCTCGACTTCTTCGCCTCGACTCGCGCGACCTCGACGACGCTGCGTCGCGCGTCGGGGTGCTTGAACGTGACGGTGTAGACGCCTTCGGGGACGCTGATCCGCAACGGCGTGGTCGCGTCGGCCGGCAGCGCGATGGCCTGCTTCGATTCCCGATTCTCGACGCGCTCGACGGTCGCCCACGGATAGGCGTTCAGCACGAGCTCGCCCTTGAGCGCCTCGAGCCGCTGCTGCTCTTCGCCGACGAGCCGCGCGCGCGTCGTCGTGAGGTTCGAGACGAACTGCTGCGCGCCCGGGTCGGCCGCGATCAGCGTCTGCGCCTGCTTGTACGCCGCGTTGACGGCGTCGGCCTCGGCGAGCGTCTGCGCTGCGACCAGCGATTCCGACAGCGCGTCGACGAGGCGCTTGCGCAGCGTCACCGCGTCGACGTCGGCGGGATTGGCCGCGAGCAGCGCCGAGATCTCCTTCGCGGCCGACGCGACGTTCGTGTCCTTGAGCGGGCGCGCGGCGATCAGCTGCGCGACGCTCTCGAGCCGCGCGATGCGCGCGGCCTTGGCCTGCTCGCCCGCGAGGCGTTGCGTGATCTGGGTCGCGAGCCCGCCAAGCTGAGCATCGGCGGCGTAGAGCTTGCGCGCATCGGCAACGAGCTTCTGCGCCGAGTCGAGCTCGCCCGCGGCAATGCGTGCCTCGACCGTTTCGGCGATGCGCTTCGGCAGCTCGGCGAGCAGCTGCTGCGCTTCGGCATTCTGCGGATCGAGCTTCAGCGCGGCCTCGATCGCCTCGCGTGCGTTGGGCTTGTCCGGCGCGACGAAGCGCTGCTCGGCCATCGCGGTCTTGGCCTGCGCGAGCGCCGCGATCAGCTGCGCGCGCGCGGCGCCGAGCTTGCCCTCCGCATTTCGCTTGAGGGTATCTGCGCGCGCGAGGTCGGGCTGCACGCTGAGCGCCGAGGACGCGAGGTTGAGCGCTTCCTCGGCGCGGCCCGCGTCGAGGCTCTGCTGCGCGCGCGCGGCGAGCGCGTTCGCGAGCTCGGTGCGGCGGCGCGCGACGTCGGGCGACGCTGCGTCGATCATCTGCGCCGAGCCGAGGCTCTCGCGCGCGTTGTTCTGCGCGGGCTCGAGCAGCTGGCCCGCCGCGAGCTGCTGGTCGAAACGACCGAGCACGGCGTCGAGCCGAACCTTCTTCGCGACGGCATCGGTCGCCGAGTCGAGGTCCGCGCGCAGCTTCTTGAACGCCGGCTCGTTCGCGAGGTCGGCCTGCAGCGCGTCGAGCGTCGTGCGCGCGCCCGCGACGTCGCGGCTCGCGATCGCCGCCTGCGCAGGCTGCAGCGCGCGCGCGACGAGCTCGTCGTATCGCTTCCTGATTGCGGCATCCTCTGGTGCAAGCTGGCGCGCGCGACCGAGCGCGGCGTACGCGCTGTTCGGACCCGTCAGGCGCCCCGCCCGCGCCGCTTCGTCGGCGCGCGCGATGAGCTCGTCGATCTGCTTGCGGTTCTTCGAGGCCTGCTGCGCAGCGTTCAACCGCTCCTTCAGCTTCGCGAGCGCGGGGTCGTCGGGCGTGAGGCTCTCGACGTTCGCGAGCGCCTCCTCGACCTTGAGGAACTCGCCCTGGCCGAGCGCCGCCTCGGCGCTCGCGCGGTACTTCGCTGAGATGTCGGCGAGCGTCTTCTTCGTGCGCGAGTAGTTCGGCGCGGCGACGATGACGTTGAGCAGCGCGCTGCGCGCGCCGGCAAGATCACCGCTGGCGACGAGCTTGTCGACGTCGTTCAACTGCGCGTCGACGAGACCCTTGACCGCGGGGTCGACGTCGACCGCCTCGGGCTTCGGCCAGAACACCACCGCCGCGACCGCGATCGCGATCACCCCCGCGATCGCGCCACCGATCAATGCCCACGGCTTCTTCGCGGGCGGGCCCTGGTAATAGGTCGCCGCATCCTCGACCGGCGGAAAGCGCGCCCCGCCGGTCGGCGTCGGCGTGCGCGGGCCGCCCTTGTACGACGGCGGCAGGCGCACCTGCCCCGACACGGGGCCGGTCAGGTTCGCCGTCTGCGAGCCGCTGACCGAGAACCCGAGCGCGCGCAGCTGCTCCGACGAGCTCTGGCTGGGATCGGCCTGCAGCGTCGCGAACAGGTTCTGGTTGTTGACGACCGCGGACTTCAGCTCGCGCGTGAACTCGCGCAGGTCGGGATAGCGCTCGTCGCGATTCTTCGCGAGCATCCTGTCGACGACCGGCTGGAAGTCGGCGAACTGCGCCGGCAGCGGTGGCGGCGGCTGCGTGAGGTGCGACATCAGCACCGCGATCGGCGTGTCGGCCTGGAACGGCGGCGCGCCGGTCAAAAGCTCGTAGAACAGGATGCCGAGCGCGTAGAGGTCCGAGCGGCCGTCGACGTCGAGCGCGTTGATCTGCTCGGGGCTCATGTACGTCGGCGTGCCGACGAGCATGCCGGTCTGCGTCAGCCGCGTGCTGCCCTGGTCCTGGTGCTTCGCGATGCCGAAGTCCGTCAGCACCGGCGTCGCGTTGTCGCGGAACATGATGTTCGCGGGCTTGAGGTCGCGATGCACGACGCCGTGCTCGTGCGCGAACTGCAGCGCATGCGCGATCTGCACGACGACTGCGATCGCGTCGCCGAGCGAGAGCCCCTCCTTCATCTTCTCCGACAGCGTGCCGCCGTCGAGGAACTCCATCGCGATGTAGGTGACTTCGTCACCCTTGACGATGTCGTAGACGGCGACGATGTTGCGATGCGGAAGCTTCGCCATCGTCCGGCCTTCCACGAGGAAGCGCCGCTCGAATTTCTCGAGGTCGTCGATGTTGCGCTTCATGACCTTGATCGCGACCTTGCGATCAAGCGAGCGCTGGATGGCCAGCCAGACGGTCGCCATGCCGCCTTGGCCGAGCTCACGGAGCAGCTCGTAGCCTGGAATTTGGGTTTCGGAGGACGTCATGGACCGCGCGCCGGAGGCGGCCCGAGAATAACATGGCGTTCCGCGGGCTCGGCGACCCCCGGGTGAACCGGCAATCGACGCCACCGGGTGCTCGGCGATTTGGTCCGGGCCCTCATCCGGGCCGTCGATCGACGCCCGCGATCGTGGCCGCCGGCCGCGCGGCCGGGACCGGCGAAACCGCCGGCAGCGTCAGCGCGACGGCAAGTCCCCCGCCCGCCCGGTTCGACAGCGACAGCCGGCCGCCGTGCGCCTCGACGATTTCGCGCGCGAGCGCGAGTCCGAGGCCGGTGCCGCTGCGCTTGGTCGAGTAGAACGGCACGAGCGCCTGGGTCATCACCGCCTCGGTCATGCCCGCGCCCCGGTCGCGCACCTCGATCCGGCACTCGGGGCCGAGGTCGCGGACCTCGAGCGCGATCGAATCCGGGGGCGAGCCCGACTCGTGCGCGTTCTTGAGCAGGTTGATCAGCACCTGCGAAAGCT
>DATLNY010000033.1:0-5028 GCA_035536495.1 Candidatus Saccharimonadia bacterium
CGCGCCAGCGGCTCGAAGGCGAACAGGGCCGTGCCGAGTCGACGATCTCTGACCAGATCGTGCGCCAAGTGCGACTCGAGCTCGAGGAAGTCCTGCAGATCCTGCGGCGCTGACGCGCCGCACGGCCAACCCGCGGCGCGATTGCAGGTAGAATCGCGCCTCGCTTTTCGCTTCATCGTCGGGGCGTGGCGCAGCTTGGTAGCGCACCTGCCTGGGGGGCAGGGGGTCGCAGGTTCGAATCCTGTCGCCCCGACCATTTCGAAAAGCGCGAACGGATTCGGTTTTCACGACCGACGCGGGAGCTCTAGCGCCCGCCTGACGAAGCGCAAGACACGCGCCGTCCGAACGCGAAAGACCCGCGAGAGCTCTAGCGGCTGGCTAACGGAGCGCATTCCACGCGCCGTCCGAACGCGAAAGACACGCGGGAGCTCTAGCGCCCGCCTGGAAGCGCAAGACACGCGCCGTCCGAACGCAATAGACCCGCGAGAACTCTAGCGACGGATAACGGAGCGCATCCCGCGCGCCGTCCGACCGCGACCGCCCGTCATTCCCGCGAAAGCGGGAATCCATTCTGGGTTGCAAGGGCAACATGGATTCCCGCTTCCGCGGGAACGACGAACAACCGGGGCTGCCGAGCTCCGCCCCGGTAAAATTTAATCACCATTCAGGAAAAGTTAAAGCCGCTCGGCCTAACCTGACATGTTCGCGTAATCCAATCCCGCCGAGGGGCACCGCATGATCCGTCCAGGAAACAGGCACGCCACAGCACTCAGCCTGATGTTCGCCATTTGCGTCCTACCCGCAGCTGCGCCGGCCCAGGCGGCGTTGATACTGTCATCGCCAGGAGAAACGAGCGGCGCCGGCCTCGGTGCGGTCAACACGATACTGACCTTCGGCGACACTCCGATCGAATCCGGTTGCGTGGGGCGCGGAGCCTCGGTCGACGTCATCGGCCCGGCGGCTTGCCGCGGCGGCAACGTCGGCGGTGACGAAAGCACGGGCGACTCGACCCAGACACGGTCGTTGCTCCAGCTCGGGGTCACGAGCCCGGATAATCTGCGGGTCGTTTTCAACGCGAACGAGAGCAACAGTGGCCCGATAAGCCTCGACAATCTCGTGCTCAGCATCTACAGCGACACGGGTACCCTGCTCTTCAGCTCCGGTCCGTTCACACCGATTTTCTTCGCCGCGACGGCCAGCGGGACGGGGACGTCCGGATACGTATTCAGGCTCGATGCCGCGGATGCCGCAGCCGCCGCGCCGTTCTTCGCGAATCCGCTCAACCGGATAGGCCTCTCGGCCACCGCGACGCAGGCGGACGCCGGCGCCGAAACGCTTTACATCGCCGACGTGGCGGTCCTGGGTGCGCCAATTATCGATCTCGCGGTATCGAAAACCGACTCGGCAGACCCTGCATTCGTGGGTGCTCCGCTGACTTACACGGTCAGCGCAACGAACAACGGCCCGAACACTGCGAACAACGTCGTGCTGACCGACACGTTGCCGGCCGGCGTGACCTTCGTCTCCGCCACGCCCTCGCAGGGGACCTGCACTCGCAGTGGCAGCGTCGTGACATGCACGGTGGGGACCGTCCTGATCCAGCGTACCGTCACCGTACAGATCGTCGTCACTCCGACCGTGACGGGCTCGATCAACAACTGTGCGTCGGCGACCGCCACGGAGACCGACAGCGCAGCGGCCAACAACACGGCTTGCCAGGCCACGCTCATCGTGCCCCTCCCTGTAGCCACGTCGGTGCCTACGCTATCGACGTGGGCGCTCGCGTTACTGACGACCGCGATGCTTGCGCTCGCAGCACTGAATCGACGTCGGCGCTCCGCGCGGGTCCGCTGACGCGTTTCGGCTTCGGTGGCGGGGCAGTGCCCGCCACCGGAGACCTGCGAAAGACATGCAGGGGCTCCAGCGCCCGCCTGATGAAGCGCATCAACGCGCAGTCCGACCGCGACCTGGAAGCGTGTGTGCGAGGCGCTGGGTCCCGACACGCGTCGGGATGACGCCAGTCCTGCGCGCAAGCGCCCTGTTGCAGTCATAACGACTGCACCGTCCCCCGCGCGCCCAAGCCGTTGATCGAAAACGACGCCGAGGAAAACCTCGCCGAAACCTCGCCGCTGCATCGCCGACGTCATCGTCGGCTCGGGACAAGCTCGCCAACCGGAACCTAGCGTCGGCCCCGTCATCACGCACGGGGAAAGACATGTCGCTGCAACTGTGGTCGTTCGGTGGTGGGCAGGTCCTCAATCTTCGCGACGAGCCCGACTGGCGCGAGCGCTCGCGCGACCGCATCGTCGTCGCGACCTCCGAAGGCCGCGCGACGCTCGCGTGGAACTCGTGGATGCCGGCGTCCGTCTGGTGTGCGGTACGCGGTCGCATGCGCACCGCCGGCCGCGACCTGCTCGCGGATTGCGGCGCCGACGACGTGCTCGTCGCCGAGCACGGCACGCGCGTGACGGTGCAGCCGGCCGGCGCCGGCGAAGCGACGCTCGTCGGCGTGCTGCTACCGGCGGAGCATATCCAGGACGTCGCGCGCCGCGAGCTCGGGCGAAGCCTCGACGAGCCGTTGCTGCTGCCGATGCTCGTGCGCCACGACGCCGCGCTGAAGCTGCGGCTGCTCAACCTCGCGCACGTCGCGCTGCGGCGGCCGGGCGGCGAGCTGCCGACCGAGCGGCTCGCGCAGGAGCTCGTCGCGCACCTCGTGCGCCGACAGGCCGGCTACGACGCCTATGTCGAGCGCTGCCCGGGACGCTCCGCGCGCTATCGGCGCCAGGTGTTCTCGCGCCTGCTGCGCGCGCGCAACTACATCGAGACGACGACCGCCGCGAACAGCCCGCTCGGGCGCCTCGCCCAGGTCGCGAAGCTGTCGCCGACGCATTTCCTGCGGCTCTACCGCGACGTCTTCGGCCAGACCCCGCACAAGCACGTCATCGAGACGCGGCTCGACGCCGCGCGCGAAATGCTGATGACGACCGTGCTCGGCGTGTCGGACATCTGCCGCTCGCTCGGCTTCGAGAACCGCTGCGCGTTCGCGCGCGTGTTCAAGCAGTACTTCGGCGTCGCGCCGAGCGCGATGCGGCAACACACCGCAGCGGCTGGCGCGCACGCATCGCGTGCACGTCCGGACGATGCGTTCGCGATCGTGGCGACCAATCGTTAGGAAATTGCAAAGCGCGCAGTTTTCGCACCGGTCCCGCACAGTTTTCGCAACCCCTCTGCGGCTGCGCTTGCCCAACATCGCCGTGCGTTCCGTTGCCGCGTCCCCGCGGTGCGCGTGAACCGAAACTTGCGCAGCTCCAGGAGAAACCCATGAGTAACACTCTGCTCCGCGACGCGATACAGGCGGCGCTCTACGGTGGTTCGCTGCTCGTACTCGCAGCGGCTCCCGTGGCGTACGCGCAGGACCAGGACGATGCCGAGGAGCTCGAGACGATCACGGTCGTCGGCTCGCGCATCAAGCGCACCGACATCGAGACCTCGCAGCCCGTGTTCGTGCTCGAGCGCGAAGACCTGCAGAAGACCGGGCTGGCCTCCATCGGCGACATACTGCAGGAGCTCACCACCAACGGCGCCGCGCTCAACACGACGTTCAACAATGGCGGCAACGGCACGACCCAGGTCGCGCTGCGGAACCTCGGCTCGAATCGCACGCTCGTGCTCGTCAACGGGCGTCGCTGGGTCACCGGGCTCGCGGGCGCGGTCGACCTCAACACGATCCCGAGCTCGATCATCGAGCGCGTCGAGATCCTGAAGGACGGCGCCTCGGCGATCTACGGCTCCGACGCGATCGCGGGCGTCATCAACATCACGACGCGGGACACGTACGACGGCGCCGAGGCCTCGGCCTACCTCGGCGAGAACGAGGAAGGTGACGGACGCGTCGAGCAGTACGACTTCACGATCGGCTCGTCCACGGACCGGGCGTCTGTGCTGATGAACGCGTCGTATATCAAGCAGGAACCCATTTTCGCCGGCGACCGCGAGATCTCCTCGGTACCGCTGTTCGGATTCCCCGGCAACAACGTCAACGCGGGCGCTTCCTCGACCACGCCGTTCGGCCGCATCGACGGTCCAGGCATCCCCGGTACGCTCGTCCTGATTCCGGGCCGGCCCGGCTGCCGCGTCAACGCCGATTGCGCGCCGTCGACCGCCGGCGATTTCGAAACGTTCGACGCGAACCGGCACGGCTTCAACTTCGCGCCGGACAACTACCTGCAGACGCCGCAGGAGCGCACGTCGATCTTCGCGCAGGCGCGCTACAACCTCACCGACAACGTGACGTTCCGCAGCGAAGTGCTGTACAACGAGCGCCGTTCATCGCAGCAGCTCGCGGCGACGCCGCTCGTGCTCGGCCCGATCGTCGGCGCGAACTTCGCGGCGGGGATACTCGTGTCGCGCGACTCGGTCTACAACCCGTTCGGTTTCGACCTCAACCGGGTCCAGTACCGCAACATCCTGCAGTTCCGGAACTTCGTGCAGGACGCGGACACGTTCCGCTTCGGCAGCGGGCTCGAGGGCGTGTTCGACCTGTTCGACCGATCGTTCTCTTGGGACGTCAGCTACATCTACAACGACAACGAAGTCCGCACGATCACCGATGGCCTGTTCAACATGCAGAACATCGCGAGCGGCTCGGGCCCTTCGTTCATCGATGCGACCGGTGTCGCGCGCTGCGGCACGCCGGCGGCCGTCATCGCCGGCTGCGTGCCGGTGAACTTCCTCGGTGGACCCACCGGCTTCACGCAGGCGATGGTCGATTACACGACGTACACGGACCAGACGACCAACTACAAGAAGCTCTACAACTACGCCGCGAACGTCACCGGCGATCTGTTCGAGCTGCCGGCGGGCCCGCTCTCCTTCGCGGCCGGGTACGAGTACCGGCGCGAGTTCGGCTTCAACCAGCCCGACGCGTTCACCGCGTCGGGCCTGTCCTCGGGCAATGCCGCGGGCGTTCCGACCTGCGGCACCCCCGCCGCGCCGATCGCCGGCTGCGTCCCGATCAACATCTTCGGC
>DATLNY010000034.1:0-3336 GCA_035536495.1 Candidatus Saccharimonadia bacterium
AGCAGCGTGCCGGCACCGCACATCGGGTCGAGCAGCGCACCGCCGCGCGCGTAGACCTCGGGCCAGCGGCCGCGCAACAGCATCGCGACGGCGAGGTTCTCCTTCAGCGGCGCATCGCCCTGGCCGCGGCGGTAGCCGCGCATGAACAGCGCACCGCCCGAAAGATCGAGCGAAAGGTGCGCGCGCCCGTGCCGCAACGCGATGTTGACGCGGATCGACGGGCGGTCGTTCGAGACGTCGGGCCGCGCGCCGGTGCGCTCGCGGAACTGGTCGACGATCGCGTCCTTCGCGCGCAACGCCGCATACGCGGCGTTGGTGAGGCCGCGCGTGCTGCCGTGTGCGTCGATCGCGAGCGTGCCGTCAACATCGAGGTGCTCGGACCAGTCGATCGCGCCGACACCCGCGGCGAGCGCGTCGGCGGTTTCCGCGTCGAATTCGCCGAGCGGCAGCTGGAGGCGGCTCGCGAGCCGCGACCACAGGCAGGCGCGGTAGCCGAAGCCCGCGTCGCCTTCGAAGTAGACACCGGCAAGCGCCTCGCGCGCCGAGCTCGCACCGAGCGCGCGCAACTCGTCGACCAGCAGGTACTCGAGGCCCTTCGGACAAGGCGCGAAGTAGCGCGTGCTCACCGGATCGCATCGAGGAACTGGCGGAACCACGCCGCGCACGCGTCGACGTGGTGCGAAAGGCGATGCTCGTCGTCGACGAGGTGCAGCGTCGTGCCGCGCGCGCTCGCGAAGTCGATCACCGACACGGCAGGGATCAGCTCGTCGCGCCAGCCGTGCACGATCGCGCACGGCACGGCGGCCGCATCGAACGGCGGCCACTCCGCGCCGAGCGAGATCGGCGGCGCGAGCAGGAACATCCCCGCGACCGGCGCCTCGAGCGCGGCGAGGCCGGAGACATACGCCCCCATCGAGGAGCCGACGAGCACGACGGGGCTTCCGCTGGCCCGTATCCGGGAAAGCAGGTGATCGCGGCGCGCGAGCGGCGACGCGATGCCGCGGTAGTCGGGCCGCTCCGACGCCCAGCCGAGCCGCTCCGCGACCAGCGCAAGCGTCGTCACCTTGGTCGCATCGGGGCCGCTCTCCTGCCCGTGCGAAAGAATCACCAGTCCGCGCATCGCCGCATTGTAGGACGTCGTGACATGATCCCTGCATGTCCGGAACGACGATCAACGACTGGCCCTTGCCGTACGTCGAGCGGCTCGATCCGCGCGACCCCGCGTCCGTCGTGCTCGCGGTGATCCACTGTACCGAGCTGCCGGACCTTGCGACCGCGCGCGAATACGGCGAGCGCGTCGTGCACGACAGCGACACCGGAAACAGCGGCCACTACTACATCGACCGCGACGGCGCGATCCACCGTTTCGTGCGCGAGACCCGCATCGCGCACCACGCGCGCGACCACAACGCGCACTCGGTCGGCATCGAGCTCGTCAACCGCGGGCGGTATCCCGACTGGTTCGATTCGCGCCGCCAGGAAATGGACGAGCCCTACCCCGCCGTCCAGATCGACGCGCTGCAGGCGCTGATCGAGTACCTGAAAGCCGAGCTGCCGAACCTCGAACGCATCGCCGGCCACGAGGACCTCGACCGCACGCGCGTGCCGGCGAGCGACGATCCGGCGCTCGAGGTCGCGCGCAAGCGCGATCCGGGGCCGATGTTCCCCTGGGACGAGGTGCTGCGCCGGAGCGGCCTCGCGCGCGAGCCGTAACGCAAGCCCTACAATGCGCGATTCGCGGCGGAACGTGATCGCCATGCCCAACGCCGTCGCCGCCGAGTTGATCGAGCTGCTCGAGCTCGAGCGGCTCGAGGACAACCTGTTCCGCGGCCAGAGCCGCGACATCGGCACGAAGTACGTGTTCGGCGGCCAGGTGCTCGGGCAGGCGCTTTCGGCCGCGCAGCGCACGACCGACCCGGCGCGTGCCGTGCACTCGCTGCACGCGTACTTCCTGCGCGCCGGCGACATCGAGACGCCGATCGTCTACGAGGTCGAGCGCGCGCGCGACGGCAGGAGTTTCTCGACGCGACGCGTCACGGCGATCCAGCACGGCGAGCGCATCTTCGTGATGTCGGCCTCGTTCCAGGTCGACGAGGACGGCTCCGAGCACCAGCTGTCGATGCCCGAGGTCCCGAAGCCCGAGGACATCGCGCCGCCGGAGCCGATCGATCCGAAGGCGCTCGCGAACGTCAGCGCGAAGCTGCAGCGCTGGCTCGGGCTCGGCGGCCCGTTCGAGTTCCGCCACGTCTACCCGCGCGACGAGATCAAGGTGCCGAAGCGGCCGCCGTTCCAGCACGTCTGGTTCCGCCTCTGCGACCGCATCGACGACACCCCCGAGCTGCATCGCGCGCTGCTCGCGTACGCGTCGGACTTCCACCTCATCGGCACCGCGACGCTGCCGCACGGGATCTCGTACCTTCACGGCAACGTCCAGATGGCGAGCCTCGACCACGCGCTGTGGTTCCACCGCCCGTTCCGCATCGACGAGTGGCTGCTGTATTCGTGCGACAGCCCGAGCGCGCACGGCTCGCGCGGGCTCGCGCGCGGGCAGATCTACACGCGCGACGGTTCGCTCGTCGCCTCGACCGCGCAGGAAGGACTGCTCAGGCTCGTCGAGGATCCGCCGCGCTGACGGCACGCGCGCGGCGGCGCCCTACAATGGGCACACCACCGCACGGGCCGAGGCAATGCGCCGATTCTTCACCTCGCCGCGGCTCGAGAACGTCGAGCGCGTCGAACAGATGTTCCAGGAAGCCGGCATCCAGACGCGCGTGACCGATCGCGCGACCTGGAACCGCGCGACCAAGCGCGACTTCAGCTACACCGACCGGCGAACGACGACGAAGTGGCCCGCGGTCTGGGTGCTCCTGGCCGACGACTATCCGCGCGCGCGGCAGATGCTGCGCGAGCTCGGCCTGATGGAGTCGACGCGCGACGTGCCCACCTTCGTTCCCGACGCGCCAGTGACCGCCGCGGCGACGGACCCCCGCGAGCGCTCGGTCGGGCGCACGCGCCTGCTGCTGCTCGGCGCGGCCTCGATCGGCGCGGTGCTCGTGACGCTCAAGCTGCTCGGCGTGTTCTAGGGGCGGGCTCGACCGGCGCGGCGTGGCGCAGGCGGGCGAGATATATTGCGGCATGCGTTCCGAATCGGTTCGCCTGCTGAAGACACTGCCGCATCCGTGCGGCTATTACGGCGAGCGCACCGCGCAGAATCTCGTCATCGATCCGCTCGCGGCCGACCTGCCGCAGTTGTTCGACCTGGCGCTTGCGCGCGGTTTCCGGCGCGCCGGCGGCCACCTCTATCGGCCGGCGTGCCCGCGCTGCCGCGCGTGCGTC
>DATLNY010000035.1:0-4879 GCA_035536495.1 Candidatus Saccharimonadia bacterium
TTTGTTGGAGTGGCTGGGGGACTAGGATTCGAACCTAGATAAACGGAGTCAGAGTCCGTTGTCCTACCATTAGACGATCCCCCAGGGGATGCGGTCCGATGGTGCCCTGCTCTGACCAGGGACGCGCAGCGGGACCGCTGCGCGCTCGGGGAAACGAAACCTAAATCGAAACTCAGCGCTTCGAGTACTGGCTCGCGCGGCGGGCCTTGTGCAGGCCGACCTTCTTGCGCTCGACCTCGCGCGCGTCGCGCGTCATGAAGCCCGCCTTGCGCAGCTGCGGCTTGAGCGACTCGTCGTATTCGACCAGCGCACGCGACAGGCCGAGGCGGATCGCGCCGGCCTGGCCGGTGACGCCACCGCCCTCGACCGTGACGTTGATGTCGAACTTCGTCTCGAGCTTCGTGAGCTCGAGCGGCTGCCGCACGATCATGCGCGCCGTCTCGCGACCGAAGAACTGGTCGAGCGTCTTGCCGTTGACGACGATCCCGCCCTTGCCGGGCTTGAGGAACACGCGAGCGGCCGACGACTTGCGACGACCCGTACCGTAATTCTGCGTAGCTGCCATTTTCTTCAGTTCCTGCGGGTCGCGATGTCGAGCGTCTGCGGCTGCTGCGCCGTGTGTGGATGCGTCGCGCCCTTGTACACCTTGAGCTTCTTGAACATCGCGCGGCCGAGCGGGTTCTTCGGCAGCATGCCCTTGACGGCGATCTCGATCACGCGCTCGGGATGGTCCGCGAGCAGATCGCGCAGCGACGTCGTTTTCAGGTTGCCGATGTAGCCGGTGAACCGGTGGTACATCTTGTCCGTGAGCTTCTTGCCGGTGACGGCAACCTGCTCGGCGTTCACGACGACGAGGTAATCACCCGTGTCGCAATGCGGCGTGTAGATGGGCTTGTGCTTGCCGCGCAGACGGCGCGCAAGCTCGGTGGCGAGCCGGCCGAGGGTCTTGCCGGAAGCGTCGACGATGTACCAGTCTCGCTTCACGGTCTCGGGCTTGGCGCTGACCGTTTTCATGGGGAACAACTCCGAAAGAGGATTGCTGGAGCGAAAGACGCGGGAGAATACAGGAGGCGCGGCAGCGTGGCAAGCTGCTGTTTCGAGCCGCGAACTTGCCGATCCTGGCGGCGCGGGATCGCGTGTTAGGATCGGGCTCCGCCGCAAGCCCCCGCCATGCGAGAGATTTTCGACGACCGCCGCCAGGAGCCGCGTTTTTCCACGAGCGGCACGGCGCGCTTCGCCCTCGACGGCCGGCAGCACGAGGCGGTGGTGCTGGACCTGTCGCTCAACGGCCTCAAGGTCACGCGGCCCGAAGGCTGGTCGCCGGCCAAGGGCGAGCGCCATCGCGTCGAGATCGAGATCCCGGGCGCGAACTGCTTCACGGCCGAGGTCGCCCTGGTCTATCTCGACGAAGCCGAGCTCGGCCTCGAGTTCCACGACATGCCGCCGCGGGATTTTGCCGTGCTCGCGCGACTGATCGATCACTACGCGCGGCTCAAGCACAAGCAGGCGGGCATGTCGCCGGCATGAGGGTCGGCGCGCTCGCGCTCGCGGCGTTCCTCGCGCTCGCCGACGCATCGTTGTCGGGCTGCGCGGCGAGGGAGCCGCGCGTCGAGCTGAAAGGCGTGCGCTACACGGTCGCGATCGCCGATTCGCTCGACGAGCAGGCGCGCGGCCTGATGTTCGTGCGCGAGATGCCGCGCGATCGCGGCATGCTGTTCGTCTACGCGCAGGCGCAACCGCAGGCGTTCTGGATGAAGAACTGCTACATCGCGCTCGACATCCTGTTCTTCGATGCCGACGCGCGCTTCATCAACGGACACTACGACGTCCCGGTCTGCCGCGGCGATCCGTGTCCGAGCTATGCGAGCACGGCGCCCGCGCGCTACGTGCTCGAGCTCAACGGCGGTGTCGGACGCGCGCTCGGGCTCGCGCGCGGTGACGTGCTCACGCTGCCCTAGCCGCCGGCGCAGCGATCTCGTTCGCTTCGGTGCCGCCCGGCGCTGGATCATCGGCGCGCACGGGCTCCCGCCACAACGGCAATCCCGCTCGATAAGGCACCGGCGCCTCGCCGGCGTACGGCATGCCGCTGTCCCACTCGTCTGCGATCGGTACGAACACGCGCATCGTCCACCTCCTGTCGTGCAGCGATTGAAGCAGCGCACGGCGGCACGGCGATGTCGGCTGAATGGCCGTTTGCGGGCACCGGGCCGGTGTCTTGATTTGTCCTGCGCGAAGGCTTATTACGAAGCGAGCGAGGAGACGAGTCGATGACCACACCCGATCCGGGCGAGGCCTGGGAGTTCCTTCGCACGGCGCCCGACGAGGAGATCTCGCTGGTGTGGGCGTCACTGGTCATCGCCCGCGACGAGTATCCCGACCTCGATTTCTCGGCCTACGAGCGGGTAGCGGCGCAGTACGGCGACCGGGCGCGCGAGCTGATCCCGCAGGAAAACCCGCTCCAGGCGATGCGGGGGCTCAACGACTTCATGTTCGAGGAGCTCGGGTTCGAGGGCAACCAGGCCGACTACTACGACCCGCGCAACAGCTATCTCAACGAGGTGTTCGACCGCAAGCTCGGCATCCCGATCTCGCTCGCCGTCGTGCAGCTCGACATCGCGCAGCGCGTCGGGCTGCCGCTCAAGGGCGTGTCGTTCCCGGGGCATTTCCTCGTGAGCCTGCCGGTCGACGGCGGGCTGCTCGTGCTCGATCCGTACAGCAAGGGCCGCTCGCTCGACGCAGGAGAGCTCAAGCGGCGCGCGCAGCCGCACGTCGGCAACCACGAGCTGCGCGACGACCAGCTCACGTCGCTGCTGTCGCCCGCGACGAACCGCGCGATATTGACGCGCATGCTGCGTAACCTGAAGGCGCTCTACACCGAGCGCGACGACTATGAGCGCGCGTTGCGCTGCACCGATCGGCTGCTGCTGCTCGATTCGGAGCAGCCTGCCGAGCTGCGCGATCGCGGGCTGCTGTACCTGCGCATCGGCCATCTCAACGCAGGTCGCGAGGACCTCAGCCGCTATCTCGCGGAGAACCCGAATGCATCGGACCTCGACCAGATCCGGCAGGCGCTGATCGACGCCGCGGGCGTGCCGTCGCGCGTCAACTGACGCGGGCCGCGGCTCAGCCGATCACGATCATCTCGAAGTCGGCCTTCGAGACGCCGCAGTCGGGGCAGGTCCAGTTCTCGGGCACGTCGTCCCAGCGCGTGCCGGCAGCGATTCCGTCCTGCGGCCAGCCTTCGGCTTCGTGGTAGATGAAGCCGCAGACGACGCACATGAAGGTGCGCCACGGCTGGCCGTCGGTGACGCATCGGGCTTCGCTCATCGGAACCGTTGCAGCTGGGAGGTCGCGGCTGCGTATTCTGACAGACTGCGGTTGCCAGGCGGTCCCGCCCCGGTCGGCGCAGCACGGCGGTGCGAGCACTCGATGACGATCCGACGCGGCCTCTACCTGCTGACGCGCGAGACGCGCGACACCGCCGCGCTGCTCGCGACGGTGCGCGCCGCGATCGACGGCGGCGCGGTGCTGGTGCAGTACCGCGACAAGTCGAACGACGCCGCGTCGCGGTCCGCGCAGGCACGTGCGCTTGTCGCGCTCGGCCACGCGACCGGCGTGCCGATCCTCGTCAACGACGACGTGTCGCTCGCGCGCGAATGCGGCGCGGCCGGCGTGCATCTCGGGCGCGACGACGTGCCGTTCGACGAGGCCCGGCGTGCGCTCGGGCCGGGCGCGCTGATCGGCGTCTCCTGCTACGACACGCTCGAACGAGCGCAGGACGCCGCACGACACGGCGCGAGCTACGTCGCATTCGGCAGCTTCCACGCGTCGCCGACCAAGCCCGGCGCGGTGCGTGCCGTGCCCTCCCTGCTCGAAGCCGCGCGCGGCCTGCCGGTGCCGATAGTGGCGATCGGCGGCATAACGCCGGAAAATGGCGCAGCGCTCGTCGCGGCAGGCGCCGACCTGCTCGCGGTTTCGAGCGCCGTGTTCGATGCGCCCGACCCGCGCGCCGCGGCTTTCGCGCTGACCTCCCTTTTCCACGGCACTCGAGCATGACGACGAACCACGAGCTCTTCACGCGTGCGCTCGCGCGCATCCCCGGCGGCGTCAATTCGCCGGTGCGCGCGTTCCGCGCCGTCGGCGGCGAGCCGTTCTTCACGCAGCGCGCCGAAGGCGCGTGGCTCACCGACGTCGAGGGCCGGCGTTACATCGACTACATCGGCTCGTGGGGCCCGATGATCGCGGGGCACGCGCATCCGCGCGTCATCGACGCGGTCGCGCGCGTCGCGAGGGATGGGCTGTCGTTCGGGACGCCGAACCCGCTCGAGGTCGAGATGGCCGAGACGATCTGCACGCGCGTGCCGGGATGCGAGCTCGTGCGGATGGTCAATTCCGGGACCGAGGCGACGATGGCGGCGATCCGCCTCGCGCGCGGCGCGACGGGGCGCAGCCGCATCGTGAAGTTCGAAGGCTGCTACCACGGCCACGCCGATTCGTTCCTCGTCAAGGCCGGTTCGGGCGCGTTGACACTCGGCGTGCCCGATTCGCCCGGCGTGCCGAAGGCGCTCGCGGACCTGACGCTGACGCTTCCGTACAACGACGCAGCCGCCGCGCGCGCGCTGTTCGAAGCACACGGCGAAACGATCGCCGGCGTCATCGTCGAGCCGATCGCCGGCAACATGAACTGCGTGCTGCCGGCGCCGGGCTTCCTCGAAGCGCTGCGCGAGCTGTGCACTGCGCACGGTGCGGTGCTGGTGTTCGACGAGGTCATGACGGGCTTCCGCGTCGCGCACGGCGGCGCGCAGCAGCGTTACGGCATCACCGCGGACCTCGCGACGTTCGGCAAGATCATCGGCGGCGGCATGCCGGTCGGCGCGTA
>DATLNY010000036.1:0-2323 GCA_035536495.1 Candidatus Saccharimonadia bacterium
GGCGCGCTCGCAGCCGACGGCGATGCCGCGGATCACCCGCGCGGCCACGTCGACGTCGAGGCGCCCGCAGGCGAAATAATCGAGGAAGAACAGCGGCTCCGCACCCTGGACCAGCACGTCGTTGACACTCATCGCGACGAGGTCGATGCCGATCGTGTCGTGACCGTCGAGCGCAAACGCGAGCTTGAGCTTCGTGCCGACGCCGTCGGTGCTGGCGACGAGCACCGGCTCGGCGTAGCGTCTGCCGACCTCGAACAGCGCGCCGAACCCGCCGATGCCGGCGATCACCTCCGGGCGCATCGTACGCAGCGCGTGGGGCTTGATGCGCTCGACCAGCGCGTCACCTGCATCGATGTCGACGCCGGCAGCGCGATAGGTGAGAGCGTCGGGAGTCGCGGGAGCCATCGAGGATCGAATACTACCGGAGCGACCTTCTCGGTTGAGGCGCGGCCCGCGGTCGCGGTAAAGTGGCGCGCCTCGTCGACACCGCCATGACCACGACGCCAGCGCCTGATTCACGGACCCCGAACCCGGGCGCGATGGGCGCGCCGCTGGATGCGGTCGCGGGCGGGACCGAGCTCGTGCTGCCGACGCCGACGCCGGGCCGGCGGCCGATCACCCTCAAGCATTACCTGTGGGTCGCCGCGGCGCTCGTCGTCGTGTATTTCGCGTTGACGAGGCTCGGTGCGGTCCTCACGCCGTTCCTCGTCGGTGCGATCCTCGCCTACCTCGGGACGCCGCTCGTCGATGCGCTCGAGCGCCGCGGCGTGCATCGCGGCATCGGGACGACGATCACCGTGCTGCTGTTCGGCGTCGCGCTGCTCGGCCTGTTCCTCGTGCTCGTCCCGCTGGTGCAGGCCGAAGTGGCGCTGGTGATGAAGCGCGTTCCCGAGCTTTTCGCGCAGGCGAGCGAACGGCTGCTGCCGTGGCTCGACCGCGTGTTCGGCATCACCGTGGCGCTCGATTTCGCGACGCTGCGCGAGCTTCTCGCCGACAACGTCGAGAGCGTGCGCGACGTCGGCCTGCGCGTGCTCGCCGGCGTCAGGACCGGCGGACTGCTCCTCGTGTCGATCCTGGTCAATCTCGCGCTGATCCCGGTCGTGATGTTCTATCTGCTGCGCGACTGGAACAGGATCGTCGAGCGCATCGACGACCTGCTGCCGCGGCGCTGGGAGGTCAAGGTCCGGCAGATCGCGCGCGAGATCGACGACGTGCTAGCCGAATTCCTGCGCGGCCAGCTCCTCGTCATGCTGGTGCTCGCAGCGTTCTATGCGCTGGCGCTGTGGGCCGTCGGCCTGAACCACGCGTTCGCGATCGGTGTGCTGACGGGGCTCCTCGTGTTCATTCCCTACGTCGGCTTCGGGCTCGGCCTGGTGCTCGGCATGGTGGCCGCGCTGCTGCAGTGGAGCGGGCTCCCGTTCTTCCTGTCGGTGCTCGCGGTATACGGTGCGGGCCAGCTGCTCGAGAATTACGTGCTGATTCCGTACCTCGTCGGCGACCGCATCGGCCTGCACCCGGTCGCCGTGATCTTCGCGCTGCTCGCGTTCGGCCAGGTATTCGGGTTCGCAGGGGTGCTGCTCGCGCTACCGGTGTCCGCCGCATTGCTGGTCGCGCTGCGCCACGTGCGCGCGGCGTACGCCGACTCGCCGCTGTATCGCGACGAATAGCGCGGGTCGAGGGCTGGCGATGGCCGAGCAGTTGACGCTGACGCTTGCCGGCTCGCCGGAACCGACGTTCGAGAACTACGTCGCGGGCCGCAACGGCGAGGCCCTCGATGCGCTCGTTCGCATCGCGCGTCACGCAATCGCCGAAACCGGTCTCGTTGTCTGGGGCGCGGGCGGCGCAGGCAAGACCCACCTGCTGAAGGCGGCGGTCGCGCTCGCGCGGGAGCACGGGCGCGAGGCGCGGTTCGTCGCCGAGCCATCGCTTCTCGAGGATGCCGGACCGGTGCGCGACATCTTCATCGCCGTCGATACCGTGGATCGCGCCGACGACGTCGCACAGGCGAAACTCTTCACGCTGTACAACGTGCTCGCCGCATGCGGCGGCCAGCTCGTCGCCGCGGCGAGCGTGCCCCCGGCGCGCATGTCCCTTCGCGACGACCTGCGAACCCGCCTGGGCTGGGGACTGGTCATCGAGGTCCTCCCGCTGACCGACGCGGAGAAGCCCGAAGCGCTGGCCGCGTATGCGCAATCGCGCGGCTTCCGCCTTCCGGCGGATGCGATCGCCTATCTGCTCGCACACAGTCGCCGGGACATGGCCTCGCTGGTCGCAACGCTCGCCGCACTCGACAAGCATTCGCTGGCGCTGCAGCGCCCGGTCA
>DATLNY010000037.1:0-5176 GCA_035536495.1 Candidatus Saccharimonadia bacterium
GGCCGGGTCGAGCTCGAGCTCGATCGCGTCGATCTCGCCCGTGATCGCGCTCGCGTCGAGCACGAGGTCCTCGGACGGGGCCGCGAGCGCGACGCTCGCGCTGCGCACGAGCGGCGCGAGCCGCCCGTCCGTGCCGCGCACGAGGTGCATCTCGATCGATTCCTCGACGGCCGCACCGGCCTCGCGCGGCAGCCGGAACAGCGGCACCGGGCGAGTACCGTGCGTCGGGCTCGCGGGCGCGTCGCGCGGTGGCGGCATCGGGCCGAACGGCACCTCGCCGCCGTCGGCATCGAGCGCGACGAGATCGCGCAGGTCGGGCCGCCACAGATGCCGATAGACGTCCTCGTCGAGCTCGATCCGGTACGCGCCGTCTTCGCCCGCAAGCTCGAGCGGCCAGGTCCGGGCGAAGTCGCCGGCGCCAGCGACGGCGACGGCGAGCGCGAGCGCAACGGGCGGGGCTGCGCTCACGCGACGGCCTCGACGGGAGGTTCGCGCGGCGGCGACGGCGCGAACCAGCCGACCGCCGTCAGCAACAGGCCGACCGCGAGGAACGTCACGATGCCCGCGAGGTTTCCGACGTATTGGCGATCGACGAAGCCGAGCTTTGCGAGCACGACCCCCATCAGCACAGCGCCTGCGAGCCAGACGCCGCGACGCCGGCGTTTCGAGCCGTACACCCATGCGACGACGCCGAGCACGCTCCACGTGATCGTCAGCACGGCCTGCGCGAGCCGCGAGTCGAGCAGCGTCGCATCCCACGGCAACCCGGCGAGATGGTGGACCGCGCGCAGGCTCGCGACCGTGATGAACACGAACGCGGCGCCGCCGGCGAGCATGCCGAGCACGTCGCGCTCGAGCGCGAGCTCGTCGCGCGCCAGGAGTGCGAGCAGCGCGAGCACGGCGAGCTGTGCGAGCTCGAGCGGATTGAGCAGCGGCACGAACACGAGCGGTGCCGTGTCGCCGTCGCTCCAGAGGCTCAGCGTCCACAGGCCCGCGAGCGCCGTGCCCGCGAGCGCGTACCAGGCCTTCGCATGGCGCTCGAAGCCGTCGGCGAGCGGCCAGCGCGCGGCGCGCGTGCGCCACGTCGCCGACAGCAGCAGCGCGAGCGGAAGCCCGAAGGCAGCGAGCGTCCAGCCCTCGCCGAGCGGCGGCTCCAGCGACAGCGCGAGCGCGCGCAGCTCGAGGCCCGCCACGAGCGCGAGCGTCGCGAGCAGCGCGATGTGCGTCGCCGCGGCGCGGCGAAACGACTCGCCGCGCAACACGTACGCGCCGAACGCGCCGGCAGCGAACCATGCGAGCCAGCCGAAGCCCGCCGGATGCGCGAGCGGGCGGCCGAGCCGCGCGTGCGTCGCGAGCGCGAGCGGTATGCCGAGCAGCACCGCGGCCGCGATCGGCCACCCGAGCATCTGCCAGCCGAGCGCGCGCCGCAGCACCGCGGCGATCGCGGCGGTCGCCGCGAGGAACCACAGCAACGACGCGAGCGGCTCGAACCCGGGATCGAGCCGCTCGATCTCGTAGAGCCCCCCGACGCACCACCAGAACGACGCACCGAGGAACGTCAGCCACACCAGCGCGCGCTTGGCGTCGGCGCGGTCGTACAGGTAGCTCGTCGCGTAGCCGGCGAGCGCAAGCACCGCCGCGCCGAGGAACTCGCCGTTGAGCACCGGCAGCGCCGTTTCGTCCGGCGAGAATCCCGCGTCGAAAAGCGCGACGACGTACGCGACGGCGGCGAGCAGCTGCAGCACGAGCCCGGTCGCCTGCGGCAGCAACCTGTCCTGGCGCAGGCCGAGCCACACGAGCGCGACGCCCTCGATCGCCCACGTCGTCGCGGTCCAGCGAGCCGACAGCGCGAGCGGCACCGCGAGCGTCGCGAAGCCGACCGCGAGCAGCGCGAACGACTGCCCGAGCAGCCGCGTCGCGGGTCGCCGCAGCAGCCACGCCGTCAGCGCCGCATAGACCGCCGCGACGACGAGCGCGCTGTACGCAAGCCCCATGCGGTCGTCCTCGAGCATCGCGGCCTGCAGCGGGAACGCGAGCAGCGGCATCCCGAACACGAGCGTGCCGTCGACGAATCCGCGCCGCGCGACGGGCTGGCGCAACGCATACAGGACCGGGATCGCGAGGTAGAACACGAAGAACAGCACGAGGAACGGCTCGACCGTCGCGAAGTGCTCCGCGCGGTAGTACTTCGCGCCCCAGAGCACGCCGATCGCGAACGTGAACGCGAAACCGACGAGGTTGAGCGCGCGCCACGGCCGTTTCCACGCGATCGCGAACACCGCTGCGTTGAGCAGCGCGTACCAGGTGAACAGCGCGACGTGGTCGCCACTGCCGGTCGAGATCAGCACCGGCGCGACGTAGCCGCCGGTGAAGCCGAGCACCGCGAGCGCCGCGGCGTCCTGCAGCAGCGCGAGCAGCGCAGCGCCCGCGACGATGACGACGACGAGCGAAAACGCCGCGAGCGGTGGCAGCAACCCGTAGAGCCGGTACGCCGCGAATGTCGTCAGCAGCAGCACGCCGATCGCCCCGCCCTGCAGGCTCAGCGCGAACGCCGGCCGCGTATTGCGGTGGCGCCACCCGAACCCGAGCCCTGCGATCGCGGCGGCCGCGACGAGCGCGAGCCGCAGCTCGATCGGCAGGGTCACGAGGCCCTGGTCGACCGCGTACTTCAGCGCCGCCGCGACACCGAAGAACAGCACGAGCATGCCGATCTTGACCGGCACGTTGCCTTCGGTGAACCAGCCCTTGATCGATCCGGCGAGGCGTTCGGCCCAATCGGGTGCGCGCGGTGGACGCGGCATTGCGGGCGCCGGCGGCCTTCCGTCGCGGAACACCGAAGCCGCATCGCGCTCGACCCGCAGCGGCGCGGGCGCGGCGGCATCGGACGCGACGGCATCGGGCGCGACGGCGCCGCGCGCAACGGCCTCGGGCGCAACGATCGGCGCGGCGACGCTTGCGGACGGCGCGTCGACGAGCGACGCGTCATCGGCCGCGCGCGGCGCGACCGGAACGGCAGTCGGCGGCGCGTGGGCGACGGCCGCGACCGGGCGCAACTCCGCGGCTCGCTCGAGCCGGTCGAGGCGAGTGCGCAGCTCGCTCATCGCGCCGAACAGCCAGCCGATCGCGAAACCCGCAGCGGCGCCGCCGAGCTCCGCGAACGCCGCGCCGAGCACGGCGCCGACCAGCCCCAATCCCCATTTCATCGCGTGCCCCCGACAGCCGTTCGCATCCGGAACGTCGCGCGGGCGCCGCGACGCGGCGCCAGCGCGCTGCCTGTTACCTCGCGCGGAACGCCTGGTCGAGCGCGTTCGACGCGAACGCGCCGCCCGTTTCGCCTTCGGCGGCGAAGCGATAGAGCGCGGCGGCATAGATGCCCGAGAGCGACGCGTGCACGAGCGCGAGCACGACGAACGCCGCGACCGCGAGCGCGCCGATCGTCGCTGTCAGCACAAGGCTGACGCTCGACGCGAACGTGACCGCCGCGGCAGCGACGAGCCCGAGCACGAGGTACATCAGGAAGAACGCGAGCCCGACGCCGGCGTTGCCGATGATGTTCTCGCCCCAGGTCCGCCGCAGCAGGTCGACGCTGCGCTTGACCGCGTCGACCGGGCCGACGTTCTCGACGACGAGCACCGGCACGGCGAGGAACGACGCGACCGTCCACGCCGCTCCGAGCAGCCCCGAGATCCAGCGCCCGACGATGCCGAGGCGCTCCTCGAGCATGCGCAGCAGCAGGCCCACGGTCGCCGCGATCGCGGCGTAGCCGAGGATCGGCACGATCCGCCCGAATGCGATGCGGAAGCCGTCGGCGACGGTCGGGTCGCCGCCGCGCAGCCGGATCATCGCAGCGCCGACGAGCGCGGTGTTGAAGAAGAAGATCACGAAGTACAGCACGAGGTAGAACAGGAACAGCCACGCATAAAGCAGGATCGGCGGCGTGCCCTCGTCGACCTGGTCGATCCAGCCGAACGCGAAGATCGGTGCGATGAAGCTGCCGACGACGATCAGTGCAGCGATCGTCGAAACGAGCGGGAACACCATCAGTTCCTTGTCCTGCCGCAGCACCGAAGCGGACGCCTTGAGCAGGCCCCAGCTGCGCGAGAATTTCTCGAACATGACGCACCCCCGTTGTTTGCCCGCGCGCATTATGGCGCGGCGCACGCGTGCCTGCTCGCGCGGCGCTCCCCGGGGGCGGGGGCGGCGTCAGTGGGTGCGGTCGGGTGCGCGGTTCGGCGCGAGGAACAGCAGGAACAGGCTCGCCCGGTCGCTGCGGAACGCTTCGCCGAGGTGATGGCTCGCTTCGGCGAAGCGGAAATCGAGTGCGACGAGCGCGGGGGCGTCCTGGAGGTCGATCGCGGCGAGATCGCGCGCGAGCGTCTCGAACGTCGCGACGAGCCCCTGCCACTGCTCGCGGCTGCGTGCGATCCGGTCCACGATGCGCTCGTCGCGGCGCCAGTCGCGCGACAGCGGCTGCAGCAGCACCGAGTCGTGCGTCGCGACGAAGCCGCGCAGCTGCAGGTCGAACGACGCGAGCTGCTCCAGCACGGTCGCGACCGAACGTTCGGCGAGGTCGGTGCGCATCGACCCGAGATCACGCTGCAGCGACGCGTGGCGAAAGCTCAGCGCATCGAGCGTCGCGGGGTCGTACCGATTGTCGGTCGCGCCCTGGGCGCGGCGATCGGGAACCGAGAACGGGGCCTGTGGCATGGACTTACTCTCCGGCGCCCCCCGTCATCATTGGATTCCCGTCATCGCGCGTAGGACATCAGGAAAAACCCCTGTTTTTAGTGACCCGCGTCATGAAACACGCAACGATCCCCCGCGAAATCACGCCACAGTTCCGCGAGCGTCCTGCCGATTAACGGATGCGTAACCGAGGGCGCGATGTCGGCCATCGGCCTCAGCACGAACGCGTGCTCGACGAGATCGGCGCGCGGGATCTCGAGATGACCCGCGCCACGCATGACGCGCTGGTCGTAGAGCACGATGTCGACGTCGAGCGTGCGCGACGAGTAGCGCGGCCCGTCGCGGCGCCGTCCGTGTCGCGCCTCGAGCGCGTGCAGCCACGCGGCCAGCGCTTCGGGCTCGAGCGTCGTGTCGAGCCCGACCGCGAGGTTGAGGAAATCCGCACCGTCGAACCCGACCGCGCGCGTGCGATACGTCGGTAAAACCGTCA
>DATLNY010000038.1:0-7850 GCA_035536495.1 Candidatus Saccharimonadia bacterium
GCATCGAAACCCTCATCGAGGATCAACGCATGTCACACCCTTCCTGGAATCTCGCGGTCCGAATCGGCGCCGGGGCGGCGCTGCTCGTCGCGCTCGGGCTGCTTCCCGCCGTGCGCTTCGCCGCGATCGCCGCCGAGCGCACGCACCACGTCTCGATCATCAACGCGAACGGCACCGAGAAGTTCAGCATGAAGAACAGCGATCTCGGCCTCGACGTCGAGATAGACGGCAAGGTCGAGTTCACCGCTGCCGAGGACGACGTCGCGTCGCTCGAGGACGAGGCGAAGATCGAGCAGGAGACCGGCGGCGTGTCGCGCCGGATCGAATACCGCAATCGTGGCGGCCGGATCGAGAAGCGCTACTTCGTCGAGGACGACGAGCGGCCGCTAGACGCCGCGGGCCGGGCCTGGCTCGCGCAGGTGATCCCGGTGCTGCTGCGCGAGGGCGGGTTCGACGCCGAGGGGCGCGTCGCACGGATCCTCGCGCGCGGCGGCGCCGGCGCGGTGCTCGACGAAGTCGAGCGCATCCGCGGCGACCACGCACGCCGCGCGTACATCGTCGCACTCGCGGAATCGACGAAGCTCGCACCGGCGGAGCTCGATCGCGCGATCGTGCTCGCCGCGAAATCCGCGTCCGACTTCGAACGGCGCTCCAGCCTCGTCGCGCTGATCGACACGCAGTCGCCGCGCGCGCCGCAGCAGGTCGCGATCCTGCGCGCGGTCGCGGACATCGGCTCCGACTTCGAGCAGCGCACGGTCATGCAGTCGCTCGCCGGGAAGCTCGATCCTTCCGACGCGGTGTCCGAGGCATGGGGTGCTGCGCTCGCGACGATCGAGTCCGACTTCGAGGCGCGCACCGTCCTGCAGACGTTCGCCGGACGCAAGGACCTCGGCGCAGACGCGGTCCGGCTCGCGCTGCGCAGCAGCGCCGGGATCGGGTCGGACTTCGAGCGCCGATCCGCGCTCGAGTCGCTCGCGCCGCACGTCGCGCGCCATCCGGGGCTCGCGCGCGATTACGCAGCCGCGGCAGCCGGGATCGGCTCCGACTTCGAATGCCGCAGCGCGCTGGTCGCGCTGATCGAGGGCACGAAGCCCGATGTCGACGCGAGCACCGCGATCCTCGCGGCGGTCGCGGAAATGGGCTCCGACTTCGAACAGCGGACGGTGCTCGTCGCGCTCGCGGAGCGCATGCCGGCCGACGTGGAGCTCATCCGCCGCTACCGCGAAGTCGCGCGTGGCCTCGGCGACTTCGAGCGCGGGCAGGCCGAAAAGGCGCTCGATCGCTTCGAGAGCTAGTCGTCGCTACAGCAAGGTGACGCACAGCAACAACACGTACCCGACGACCGCGATGACGAGGTGTCCGATGACCCAGGTTCGCGACAGCAGCACGTGGTTCCAGTGGTCGCGCAGGTTGATGACGACGCCGCCGAGCGCCGCGACGACGAGCAGTCCGAGCGCAGCCTGTGCCATCGGGGGAATGCCGACGGCCCACGCCGCGTAGGCGAGCAGCGTCAACCCCGCGGCGCCCGCGAATCCGTGGACCATCGCGAGCCAGACCGGCGGATTGCGCTTCTGGCCAAAGCGGTGGTACAGCATCACAAGACCGCCGAGCGCGCCGAGTCCGAGCAGGATCGCCGCCGCGTCGAGCATCGTTTCCGAGTCCATGGCCACTCCTTGCGCGCCCGCGCGAAGCATACGCCCGCAATCGCGCCGGCGTGCGCGGGACCGGGAGGCCAAAACGAAAAAGCCCCGGGCGTTTCCGCCCGGGGCTTCGTTCGTACCGAAGTCGCTCGTGTTTAGGCGAGCTGGACTTCGTCAGCCTGCATGCCCTTCTGGCCCTTGACGGCCTTGAAGGTCACTTTCTGGCCTTCCTGCAGGGTCTTGAAACCCGAACCCTGGATCGAACGGAAGTGCACGAACAGGTCCGCGCCGCTCTCGGGGGTGATGAAGCCAAAGCCCTTGGCGTCGTTGAACCACTTGACAGTTCCGGTCTGACGATCCGACATATCTAACTCCTGGTAAATCATTGTGATGTGAATTCGCAGCTCCGGAAACCCTTCCGGTGCCGAGACTGATTTGCGAGGAGAAGCTACGGGAACGATGTAGACCGATCGGTGAGATCGGGTGCATCGGGCCACGGTTCACTGTGACCCCGGCAAACAGTGCGCGCACGGTACACCGGTTTTTGGCAAAAAGCGAGTATTTACAACGCCCGCAGCCGCCTCGTTCAGCAACTTGTTAATCACGTAGAGTCCGCCAGGGCGATTTCGCGGGGATGGCCGCCAGGCGGCCTCCCGGGGTCCACGGCCGAAGGAGCGACATGCACGACGTGGCGATCGAGCTCGAAAACCGGGCCGGAACGCTGGCCGATATGGGCGAGGCGCTCGCCCGTGCCGGCATCAGCATCGAGGGCGGCGGCGCCTGGGTCGTGGACGGGCGCGGCGCGGCGCACTTCCTGTTCGCGGACGGCCATGCGGCGAAGTCCGCGCTCGAAGCGGCCGGGATCCGCGTGCGGGACGTGCGCGAAGTCATCGTGCAGCGGCTGCGGCAATCCGAACCGGGCCAGCTCGGCAAGTTGACCCGCCGCATGGCGCAGGCGGGCGTCAACATCGAGGTGCTCTACAGCGATCACGACAACCAGCTCGTGCTCGTCGTCGACGAGATCGAGAAGGCGCGCGGCGTGTCGCGCGACTGGTCGCGCGAGCGCGGCGGCTAGCCGGTCACCAGGCCGGCGGCGGCACCGCGACCGGGCGCGTCAGGTCGAAGTCGACGCGGAAGCGCCGGCCCTCTGCGTCGCGCCGCAACGCGTAGGTGAATCGCACGCCCGGCTCGATCGTCATCGTCCAGATGTTCGTGCGGGCCGCGGGGATCATCGCAGCGGTCGCGGCATCGGCGTGGAACTCGAGCGTCGTCGAATCGGCCGGGCCGCGCGTCGCGCCGCCGTACTGCGTGACCGCGTCGGGCGCTCCGTCCTCGTGGCGATGGTCGTGCGCGAGGACGACGTCCGCGGCGCGCCGCGTGACGATCCACGTCCGCGAGCGATTCGTGCCGACGTGGAACGGGATCGCGAGCCGATCTTCGCTGCAATCGCGCACGTGCATGACGAGCCGCTCGGCGCCGATCGCCGCGTCGCCGGGTGCCGTGCCCTCGACGAGCCGGCCTTCGTACGCCTTGCCGCAATGCGGCTCGATCGCGACGAAGAAAGCCGTTCCCGCGGCGGCGTCCGTGGGTGCGGGCACGGTTCGGTGCGCACAAGCGACGAGCAGGGCGCATGCGAGCGTGGACAGGGCGAAACGGATCATGCGCGGCGCTCCTTGAGACGCGATCCGACCTTGACGATCGCATCGATGACCGGGATCAGCTCGTGCCCGAGCCCGGTCAGCGCGTATTCGACCGAGGGCGGCGACGTCGGCAGCACGCTGCGGTCGACGACGCCCTTGTCCTCGAGCGAGCGCAGGCGCTCGGTGAGGACCTTTGCCGAGATTCGCGGGATGTCGGCGCGAAGCTCGCCGAATCGCCGGGGTCCGCCGCTGAGGTACCAGATCACGTTCGGCGTCCACGCGCCGCCGAGGAGCTTCATGCACGTCGTCAGCGGGCACGCCGGCGGCGGGGGCGGGGCCTTGTTCTTGCGCAGCTTGAGCGCCACGTTCTGGAACTCCGTCGGTTACCGGCTGGATACCACGATTTTTTACGTTACGACAAGTAATGTGGTATGCAAAGGTAACCATATACGCTACCTGCGCACTGCGACGAAACCAGGACATCCGTGAGCGCCAGCGAAGCATGCAGCCGGCTCGGCATCGAGCACGCGATCGTGCAGGGCCCGTTCGGCGGCGGGCTATCGACCGTGAGCCTTGCCGCGGCGGTGTCGAACCTCGGCGGGCTCGGTTCGTACGGCGCGTTCCAGCTCTCGCCCGAACGGATCGAGCACGTGGCGCGCGAGCTCGGCGCGGCGACTCGCGCGCCGTACGCGATCAACCTGTGGGTGTCCGACCACGACGACGGCGGGCTCGTGCCGGCGGCGGACGTGCTGGAACGCGCGTGGCGCGTGTTCGAGCCGTACTTCTCGGAGCTCGGGCTCGCGCGACCGGAATTCCCGGAGCGGTTCGTCGCGCATCGTTACGAGGCGCAGGTCGAGGCACTGCTCGAGTCGCGGCCGCCGGTTTTCAGCTTCGTGTTCGGCATCCCCTCGACCCGCGTGCTCGCGGAGTGCCGCCGGCGCGGCATCGTCACGCTGGGCGCGGCGACCTCGATCGATGAAGCGCTTGCGATCGAGGCGGCCGGGGTCGACCTCGTCGTCGCGACCGGCTCGGAAGCCGGCGGGCACCGCCCTTCGTTCCTCGCGCGCGCCGAGGACGCGTTGATGGGTACGTTCGCGCTCGCGCAGCTCGTCGCGGCGCGCGTTCGGATTCCCGTCGTCGTCGCGGGCGGCATCGTCGATCGGCGCGGCGTGCGCGCCGCGCACGCGCTCGGCGCGGGCGCGGTGCAGGTCGGTACGGCGTTCCTCGCGTGCGAGGAATCCGGCGCGACGCCCGCGCATCGCGCGGCCTTGTTCGACGCGCGCGCGCAACGCACGACCCTGACGCGGGCGTTCACGGGCCGGCTCGCGCGCGGCCTGCGCAACCGATGGACCGACGAATTCGCGCAACGCCACACCGAGCTCGCGCCGTTTCCGGTCACGAGCTGGTTCTCAGCGCAGCTGAAATCCGCAGCGCAGCGCGACGGCCGCACGGATCTGGTTTCCCTGTGGAGCGGACAAGCCGCGCCGAACCTCGTGCATCGCGACGCGGCGTCGCTGATGCACGAGCTGATCGCCGGCGTCGCGCCGGCATCCGAATCCCGAACCGCACCGCAGGTCGCGGGCGCCTGATTCCCACGAAAGGAGACGCAAGATGAAGCTCTATTACGGCCCCGGCGCCTGCTCGCTGGCACCCCACATCGTTGCGCGCGAGCTCGGCCTCGAGCTCGAGCTCGTCAAGGTCGACACGAAGACGCACCAGACCGCGGACGGACGCGATTTCTTCCAGATCAACCCGAAGGGCTACGTCCCGGCGCTCGAGCTCGACAACGGCGAGATCCTGACCGAAGGCCCGGTCGTCGCGCAGTACCTCGCCGACTCGAAGCCGAACGGGCTCGCGCCCGCAAACGGCACGCTCGAGCGATACCGGCTGCAGGAGCTGCTCGGCTACATCAACTCGGAGATCCACAAGTCCTACAGCCCGCTGTTCAACCCCGCGACGTCGGACGAGCTCAAGACCGATCGCAAGGCGTATCTCGCGAAGCGCTACGGCCTGATCGAGCAGCGGCTCGCGGCGGGTGGCCCGTTCCTGTTCGGCGATGAGTTCACGATCGCCGACGCGTACCTGTTCACGGTGACGAACTGGTCCGGCCGCGTGAAGCTCGACCTTTCGGCGTTTCCGAACCTGCTCGCGTTCCAGAAGCGCGTTGCGGCGCGGCCTGCCGTGCAGGCGGCGATGAAAGCCGAGGGGTTGATCCAGTAGCGGCTGATCCAGTGGCGGACGATGCGCCCGGTCAGCGCGCGCCCCGCGCAACCGGGCGCGGCGTGTCGAGCACCGCGTGGGCGTCGAGGAAAGCACGGATCTCGCGCCAGTACGCCACGGGGTCCGTCGGGCAGTCGTTGTGCGCGCAGTCGAGCGCCGCGAAACGCGCATTCGGCGACGCACGCGCGACCGCCTCGCCCATCGTGTACGGGATCACGTCGTCGTCGCGGCCATGCATGACGAGCACCGGCCCGGCGTAGCGCGCGACCGCGTCGAGGTTGTCGAACGAGTCACGCACGAGGAAGCGTGGCACGCCGACGCGCGCGGCGAAATCAGCGACGCGCGTGAACGGCGACTGCAGGATCAGCGCCGCGACCGGTCGCCGCGTCGCGAGACGTGCAGCGACGCCCGTGCCGATCGAACGGCCCATCGCGACGATCGCGCCCGGATCGACTTCCGGCCTCGCCGCGAGCCAGTCGTACGATGCCTCGAACGCGGCATCGAGCGATGCGAGCGACGGGGTGCCGGCGCTGCGTCCGTAGCCGGGATACTCGACCAGCAGCACGCCCGCACCGAGCCGCGCGAATCCGTCGAGGATGTCGCCGCCGTCGTCGATGAGCTCGGCGTTGCCGTGCGCGAACACGACGACGGCTCCGGGTGCCGAGCCCGGCGCGCGATACCAGGCCTCGATGCGCTCGCCCTCGCTCCCTATCTCTACCGACACTACGCGTGCGGGCAGGGCGCCGCGCGCCGGCGCCCGCAGCGTCGTGCCCGGGAAAAGCATGGTGCGCTGCTGCGCGTACAGCAGCGCGCAGTACGCGGCATATGCCGCGACGACGACCAGCACGAGGACCGCGAGCGCCCGCATGCCGCGATCCTAACCTCGGGCGCGACTCCGTGGCGTCGCGCGCGCTGCGTGTTGGGCCGACCCGGGTCTTTCGGCCTATGCCGGGAGTCACGCGCGCGCGTAAGGTTCGCGTTCTCCCACCAGAGGTCCGCCCGATGAACCTGCGCCCCACGATCCTCGCCGTCGCCGTCGCGCTCGCGTTGTCGGCATGCGGCGATCGCGAAGCGACCGCACCCGTTGCTGTTCCGGAAACGTCGGAGGCGCCGCCGGCCGCGCCGGTGCAGAAAGCCCCTGCCGCGATCGCGGCCGAGCTCGACGCGCTCTACAACGAGTACTTCGAGGAAGGCCTGAAGCTCAATCCGATCCAGGCAACCTTCATCGGCGACCCGCGCTACAACGACCAGCTGCCGAACTTCGCGAGCGCCGAGTACCGCCAGCAGACGCACGACTACAACCAGAAGTACCTCGACCGCATCAACGCGATCGATCCCGCGTCGCTCGACGGCCAGGCGCGGATCTCGTACGACATCTTCAAGCGCGACCTCGAGCTGTCGCTCGAATCCGAGCGCTTCCCGGGGTGGATGCAGCCCGTCAACCAGTTCGGCAGCTTCGCGAGCTTCTTCCCGCAGCTCGGCTCCGGCGCGGGCGCGCAGCCGTTCAAGACTGCGGTGGACTACGACAACTGGCTCGAGCGCGTCGCCGCGGTCCCCGTGATCTTCGACACCGCGATCGCGAACATGAAGGAGGGCGTCGGCAAGGGTGTCGTGCAGCCGAAGGTGCTGATGCTGAAGGTGCTGCCGCAGCTCGACGCGATGATCAAGGACAAGCCGGAGGACACGATCTTCTGGGGCCCGATCGCGAAGCTTCCCGCCGACTTCCCGGAGGCCGACCGCACGCGGCTCACCGAGGCGTTCCGCAGCGCGATCTCGACGCAGCTCGTGCCGGCGTACACGCGGTTGCGCACGTTCATCGCCGACGAGTACATCCCGGCCGCACGCGACACCGTATCGCTGTCGTCGTTGCCGGACGGGCAGGCGTGGTACGCGTTCAACGCGAAGAGCTCGACGACGACCGACATGACGCCGGCGCAGATCCACGACATCGGTCTCGCCGAGGTCGCGCGGATCCAGGGCGAGATGCGCAAGGTCATGGCCGACACCGGCTTCAAGGGCGAGCTGCCGGCGTTCTTCAAGTTCATGACGACCGAAAGGCAGTTCGAGTTCGAAACCGAGGCGAAGCTGCTCGAGTACTACAACGGGCTGCGCGCGAAGGTCGAGGCGGGCGTTCCGGCGCTGTTCTCGCTCGTGCCGAAGGCGCCGTTCGAGATTCGCCCCGTCGAGGAATTCCGCGCCGCGAGCGCGGCGGGCGGCTCTTACATGTCGCCGAGCGAGGACGGCTCGCGCCCCGGTATCTTCTACGTCAACACGCACGACCTGCCGTCGCGCAAGGTCTGGGACGGCGAGTCGCTGTTCCTGCACGAGGCGATCCCGGGCCACCATTTCC
>DATLNY010000039.1:0-5185 GCA_035536495.1 Candidatus Saccharimonadia bacterium
CGCTTTCATCGGACGGGACGTGGCCGCACGTGGGGTACAACGCGCTGTAGGAGGGGCCTCAGCCCCGACCGCGGGCCGTCACGCGGAAATCGCGCGCGGGGATTCGCACGAGCCGCGGATCGCCGCGACGATACGGCCGAAGACCTCGTCCATCGCGCCGACGCCGTCGACCTCGGCGAGCGCGCCGAGATCGCGGAAGTGCTCGATCACCGGCGAGGTCTGGCGCTCGTAGACAGCGAGCCGTTCGCGCACGGTTTCGGGCGTGTCGTCCTTGCGCCCCTCCGCGGCGGCGCGACCCGCGAGCCGTTTCAGCAGCATCTCGGCGGGCACGCTCAGCAGCACCGCGCAGTCGAGCGGCTGGCCGATGCGTTGCAGCAGGCTCTCGAGGCCTTCGCACTGCCCGAGCGTGCGGGGATAACCGTCGAGGATGAAGCCGCCGCGCACGTCGCCGTGCGAGAGCCGATCCTCGAGCATCCCGAGCAGGATCTCGTCGGAGACGAGCTGGCCTGCCTCCATGATCGCCTTCGCCTTGAGCCCGAGCGGCGTGCCGGCCTTGACCTCGGCGCGCAGCAGGTCGCCCGTGGAGATGTGTGCGAGCTCGAGCTCGTGCTTCAGCCGCGCGGCTTGCGTGCCTTTCCCCGAGCCCGGCGCGCCGAGCAGAACGATACGCATCGTGTTGATCCGAAAGGCCCGGACCTCCGCTGCGGGGCAGCCGAGGCCGAAGAGGTGATGGATGGCCGCAAAAGCTAACGGCCGATGCCGGTCAAGTCAAATCAGAACAAGCGTTTCAAGGGGTTAGCGCTCACCTGCCCCGTCACAGCGACCTACAATGCGCGCCTCTCGAATGGAGTCGCTGATGGCCACCGGCAACCTGCTCTACGCGCAATCCGGCGGCGTCACCGCCGTCATCAATGCGACCGCCGCGGGCGTCATCGAGACCGCGAAGAAGCACCGCGCCACGATCGGCCGGGTCTATGCCGCCAAGAACGGCATCATCGGCGCGTTGCGCGAGCAGCTGTTCGACGCCTCGGCCGAATCGGCCGCGTCGATCAAGGCGCTGCGCCACACGCCGGGCGGCGCGTTCGGATCGTGCCGGTTCAAGCTCAAGGGCATCGACGAGTCGCGCGCGCAGTACCAGCGGCTCATCGACGTGTTCCGCGCGCACGACATCCGCTGGTTCCTCTACAACGGCGGCAACGATTCGGCCGATACCGCGCACAAGATCTCGCAGATCTCGGTCGAGCTCGACTACCCGATCGCGTGCATCGGCGTGCCGAAAACCGTCGACAACGACCTTGCCGTCACCGACAACTGCCCGGGTTTCGGCTCGGTCGCGAAGTACACGGCGATCTCGATCATGGAGGCGAGCCTCGACGTCGAGTCGATGTTCGAGTCCTCGACGAAGGTGTTCGTGATGGAAGTCATGGGCCGCCACGCGGGCTGGATCGCCGCGGCCGCGGGGCTCGCCGGGAAGAAGCCGAATGATCCGCCGCAGATCATCCTGTTCCCCGAAGTGCCGTTCGACGAGGCGAAATTCCTCGCGGCGGTTGCGAAGAGCGTCGAGAAGAACGGCTACTGCTCCGTCGTCGTGTCGGAAGGCCTGCGCACGCCGGACGGGAAGTTCCTCGCCGAAGCGGGCTCGAAGGACGCGTTCGGCCACGTGCAGCTCGGCGGCGTCGGCCCGCGCATCGCGTCGCTCGTCAAGGAGAAGCTCGGCTTCAAGTACCACTGGGCCGTCAGCGATTACCTGCAGCGCTCCGCGCGGCACATCGCGTCGGCGACCGATGCCGAGCAGGCCTACGCCGTCGGCAAGGCCGCGGTCGAGTACGCGGTCGAAGGCCTCAATGCGGTGATGCCCGTCATCAAGCGCACGTCGCAGGAGCCTTACACCTGGACGATCGAGGCCGCGCCGCTGTCGAAGGTCGCGAACCACGAGAAGTTCATGCCGAAGAGCTACATCCGCGCCGACGGATTCGGAATCACCGGCAAGTGCCGCGAGTACCTCGAGCCGCTGATCCGCGGCGAGGACTATCCGCCGTACGGCGCCGACGGATTGCCGCAGTACGTGCGGCTTTACAACAAGCTCGTGCCGAAGAAGCTTCCGCCTTTCAGGATCGAGGACAAGTAGGCCCCGATTACGCCATTCCCGCGAAAGCGGGAATCCATTTTGCATCGACGAATGGATTCCCGCTTTCGCGGGAATGACGGCGCCTCAGGCTTTTTTGCGCCAGGGTGAGGTCGAGGGTGCGTAGAAGCGCATTTCGACGAAGCGGTAGCTTGCCCAGCTCACCACGAGGGCCAGAGCGACGAGTGCTGCCGCCGCGACCCATCGATGCGCGTGCGGCCACGTTTCTACGCCGAGCTTCGCCGGCAGCGCGAACACGACGCCGTGCCACAGGTACAGGCTGTAGCTGATCGCGCCTAGCCACAGCAACGGCGCGCTCGCGAGCGCGCGTTGCGCAAAGCGTCCATCGCCGGCGGCGCCGTACACGACCAGCGCGAGCGCCGCACCGGTCGCGGTGTAGTGCACGAACAGCCAGGGCGCTCGCCCGGCCGTCAGCCAGTCCGGAACGAGATGATGCACGCCGAACGCGAGCGCAAGCGTCGCGACGAGCCCGAGCGCCAGCATCAGCGCGCCGCGACGCCGCTTCTCCGGCAGGCGGATGTACGCATAGGCCGCGAGCATGCCGAAGAAGAACTGATCGATGCGCGAGCGCAGGTGCATGATCGAGCCGTAGTCCGTGTGCCAGGTCTCGCGCCCTTCTAGGAACGTCTCGAGGCACAGCATCCGGAAGGTCACGACCCAGACCAGCAGCGCGAGCAGCACGTAACCGACGCGCGCACTGCGCAGCAGCCACGCCAGGATCGGCACCATCGCGTACGAGAACCATTCGACCGGCAGCGTCCAGTACACGCCGTTCAGCGGCACGGCATCGGGCGGCACCAGCAGGAACAGCATCGCGAAATGGCTTGCGATCGTGGCCCAGTCGGTCCCGAGCGAGCCGGTCCACGCAAGGCTCGCGACGAGCAGGATCACGAGCTGGACGTAGTACGCCGGCAGCACGCGGCGACAGCGACGCAGCCAGAACCGCCCGAGATCGGGCGCGCGCTCGCCGCTGATCGCCGCAGCGACGAAGCGGTGCCCGATCAGGAACCCGGACAACACGAAGAACAGGTCGACGCCGAAGTAGCCGGTCGCTGCGAGCGCGGTGAAGTCGAGCGTCGCCGGTCCCGCGGTCAGCGCGAACGCGGGACTGCCGAGCGCGAGCCACAGGTGCATCAGCGCGACCCATGCCGCAGCGATACCGCGCAGCCCGGTCAGCGGCGCGATCTCGACCGCCGCCGCGGCGGGGCGGGGATGCCCGGGGGATTCTTCCGGCGGAAACACCTCAGCAGGCCTGCCCGCAGCCGGCGTTCTCGAGCTGCAGCGTCGTGTGGTGAATGTCGAAGCGCTCGCCGAGCACACGCTGGGCCTCGGCGATCACCTCGTCCTGGTCGCGCGTGCCGTCGTGCTCGAGGTGCGCGGTCAGCGCCGTCACCGTCGTCGACAGCGGCCAGACGTGCAGGTCGTGCACGCTGCGCACGCTGACGATCCCGAGCAACGACTCGCGGATCGCGGCGAGGTCGACGCCGCGCGGGACCGCGTCGAGCGCGAGCGCGACGGCTTCGCGCATCAGCCGCCACGCCGATGCGAAGATCGCGACGCTGACGACGAGGCCGGTCGCGGCGTCGATCCAGGTCAGGCCCGTCAGCCAGATCAACCCGCCTGCGACGATGACGCCGAGCGAGACTGCGGCGTCCGCTGCGAGGTGCAGGAACGCCGCGCGCGCGTTGAGATCGCGCTCACGGCGCCGCCAGAACAGCGCCGCGGATCCGGCGTTGACGAGCAGGCCGAGCGTCGCGACCGCGGCGATGACGCCGCCCGGCAGCGAGACCGGGTCGTCGAGGCGCCGCACGCTTTCGAACGCGAGCGCACCGCACGCAGCGAGCAGCAGCGCTGCGTTGAGCAGCGCGGCGAGGATCGTCGAGCGGGCGTATCCGTACGTGTGGCGCGTGCTCGGCGCCCGTTGCGCCAGTCGTGCCGCGCCCCACGCGAGCATCAGCCCGAGCACGTCGCTCAAGTTGTGCCCCGCGTCCGCGAGCAGCGCGAGCGACCCGATCGCCAGGCCGACGCCGGCCTCGACGACGACGAGCAGCACGTTGAGGATCGTGCTCGTGCGGAACGCACCGAGCGACGCGGCGTCGGTGTGCGCGTGGTGGTCGTGGGGATCGCCGCCCTCGGAGTGGTCGTGCGCGTGCATCGGGCTATTGTCGCGAAAGTCGGCGCAAACTTTCCGTCATTCCCGCGAAGGCGGGAAACCATGTGTCGGGATGCAAAATGGATTCCCGCTTTCGCGGGAATGACGGCCCGAGTGGGTCGCGTCAGCGACCGGGTTGCTGCGCTGACAGCGGTCACGGCGCCGGGGAAGCGGCCCGGCCGCGTTGCCCGCAACGGACCTTCGCCCTACAATTCCCCGGTTATTACCTCTCCGGCGCCTTCTGCCGGGCACTCCATACCGCTGCACCGAGGGGAGACTCGCAACATGCTTGTTGAGAATGGTTTGTGGATGGCGCTTGCGTGCGCGGTCCTGGCACTGCTGTACGGCGGCTGGTCGATCGGCTGGATCCTGAAGCAGCCGACCGGGAATGACCGGATGCGCGAGATCGCCGCGGCGATCCAGGAAGGCGCGCGCGCGTACCTCAACCGCCAGTACCTCACGATCGGCATCGTCGGCCTCGTGCTGTTCGTCGTGCTCGGCTTCGTGCTCGACTGGACGACGGCCGCGGGCTTTGCGATCGGCGCGATCCTCTCGGGCCTCGCCGGCTACATCGGCATGAACGTCTCGGTGCGCGCGAACGTGCGCACCGCCGAGGCCGCGCGCAGCGGCCTTTCGGCCGCGCTCGACGTCGCGTTCCGCGGCGGCGCGATCACCGGCATGCTCGTCGTCGGCCTCGGCCTGCTCGGCGTCGCGGGCTACTACTGGCTGCTGATCGACGTGATGGGCGTGCCGCAGGCCGATGCGCTGCACGCGCTCGTCGGGCTCGCGTTCGGTTCGTCGCTGATCTCGATCTTCGCGCGTCTTGGCGGCGGCATCTTCACGAAGGGCGCCGATGTCGGCGCGGACCTCGTCGGCAAGGTCGAAGC
>DATLNY010000040.1:0-4336 GCA_035536495.1 Candidatus Saccharimonadia bacterium
AAGCACGTTACTTTCGGCTTCGGCGAGCGCGTGCTCGTGCATGATTTCTCGACGCAGGTGATGCGCGGCGACCGGATCGGCCTCATCGGCCCCAACGGCAGCGGGAAGACGACGCTGCTGAAGCTGATGCTCGGCGAGCTCGCGCCGCTGTCCGGCGAGGTCAAGCTCGGCACGAACCTGCAGGTCGCGTATTTCGACCAGTACCGCATGACGCTGCGCGAGGACTGGACCGCGCTCGACAACGTCGCCGAAGGCCGCGAGTTCGTCGAGGTCGGCGGCCGCCGCAAGCACGCGCTCGGCTACCTCCAGGACTTCCTGTTCACGCCCGAGCGTGCGCGTGCGCCGATCACGCGGCTCTCGGGCGGCGAGCGCAATCGGCTGCTGCTCGCGCGATTGTTCGCGCAACCCGCGAACCTGCTCGTCATGGACGAGCCGACCAACGATCTCGACGCGGAGACGCTCGAGCTGCTCGAGGAATTGCTCGCGGAATGGCCGGGCACGCTGCTGCTCGTCAGCCACGACCGCGATTTCCTCGACAACGTCGTGACTTCGACGCTCGTGATGGAAGGCGAGGGGCGTGTCGGCGAGTACGTCGGGGGCTACTCGGACTGGTTGCGCCAGCGCCGCTCGCCTTCGTCGGCCGCGGCGCCGTCGCGTACGGGCGTCGTAGGAGGGGCCTCAGCCCCGACGCCTTCGCGACCTGGGGTCGGGGCTGAGGCCCCTCCGACAGGGGGTGCAAAAAAGAAGCTCGGCTACAAGGAATCGCGCGAGCTCGCGCAGCTGCCCGCGCGGATCGAGGCGCTCGAAGCCGACATCGCGGCGTTGACCACCGCGATGACGGAGCCTGCGTTCTATCGCGCCGACGCGGCGGCGATCGCCGCGCACCATGCGAAGCTCGCCGCCGCACAGGACTCGCTGCGCGACACCTACGCGCGCTGGGAAGCGCTCGAAGGCTGACGCGCGGCTCAGTGCGCGGCCGCGCCGAACGGGCGTCCGTCGACGACGAGCGAAGCGCCCCCCGACCCTGCGCGCTCGAGCCAGAACGACACGGGCTTGCCGCGCGCTGCGACGACGCGCGGCTGCGTCGCGTTCGCCGCGGCGCTCGACACCGCGCGTGCATCGTCCCAGTTCTTTCCGCCGTCGCTCGATTCGGCGCGATGGACGCGGGATTTGCCGTCCGCGACCGTGCTCCACAACGCGACGAGCTTGCCGTCGGCGAGGAGGAGGTCCGACTCGCGCGCGCCGGCATCGCCGATGCGCCGTGGCTCCGTCCAGCTCGCGCCCGCGTCTCGCGAGGCGACGTGGTAGAGGCCCGCGCGCGCCTCGTCGACGCCGGTCCAGACGAGCGCGTCGAGGCGCTTCGCGTGGTCCGACGCGAGCGCGCCGCCGACGTGCGGACACCCTTCGAACCGCCAGCCGAAATCGCCCGCCGCGACCGGTTTGCTCCACTCGCCGTCCCGCAGCGCAACGAATGCCATATCGCGCGGCGTGCCGTCGCGGTAGAGCACCCCGACGCCGTCGCCGGTCGTGACGAGCCGGTTCCAGCAGCAGCGACACGTGTCGAGGTCGAGCGCGCGCTGCGCGGCCCATTGCGCGCCGTCCTGCGAGTGCGCGTAGTGGAGGCCCTGTGCTTCATTGCCCGCGTCGGCGTTCGGACGCAGCCACACCGCATGGAACCCCGACTCGTCGGACGCCAGCTCGAGCAGGCCGTGATAGGCCTGCGAGTCGTCGCCGGCGGGCGTCGCGCCGCGCGACCAGCTCGCGCCGCCATCGGGCGAGACCGCGCTGACGATCGCGCCGCCGCGGCCGCTTTCCGGATTGCGGCTCGTCCACAGCACGACGATGCGATCGCCGCGAGCCGCAAGCTGGGGATGCTCGCCGGGGTGTGGCGAGAACAGGGTGTCGCCGGGCCGGTCGATCCGCACCGGAGCGCTCCAGGTCGCGCCGCCGTCGACGGACCGTCGATGCGAGAGCTGCACGGTCTTGTCGGCGCCGACACGCTCCCCGAGCAGCACGTGCAGGTCCGCACCGTCGCCGTACACGTCGAAATGCGCGACGCCGGGCGCCGCCGACGCGCCGTGCTGCGCGAGCGCGGGCGCCGCGCAGCAGGCGGCCGCAAAGCCCCATGCGAGCGCCGTTTGCGAGGCGAACGGGATCAGGCGGCGTGGGTTTCGGCTCATCGGGTGTGCTCCATTCTAGGCAGGGATGCGCCAATCTAGCGAAAAGCCGCTGCGAGCTGTTGCACTGGCGCCCAGGTGCTGGCGAAACTGCCGGCTCGACGCGCCGCCGCCGGCGCGCCGGCTGGCCCACCGGAGAGCAGCGGCGCATGGCATCGAGCAGCCGGTACCCACGCGACCTCGTCGGTTACGGCGCGCATCCACCGCACGCGGACTGGCCCGGCGGCGCGCGCATCGCGCTGCAGTTCGTGCTGAACCTCGAGGAGGGTGGCGAAAGCTGCGTGCTGCACGGCGACGCCGGCAGCGAGCAGTTCCTGTCCGAAATCGTCGGTGCCGCGTCGTACCGCGCGCGGCACATGAGCATGGAGTCGATCTATGAGTACGGCACGCGTGTCGGCGCGTGGCGGATCCTGCGCGAGTTCGAGCAGCGCGCGCTGCCGCTGACGGTGTTCGGCGTCGCGATGGCGATGCAGCGCAATCCGTCGCTCGTGCACGCCTGCCTCGATGCGGGGCACGAGCTCGCAGCGCTCGGCTGGCGCTGGATCCATTACCAGGACATGCCGATCGACGAGGAGCGCGAACACCTGCGCCGCGCCGTCGCGATCCATCGCGAGCTGACCGGCGCGGCGCCGCTCGGCTGGTACACCGGCCGCGACAGCCCGAACACGCGCCGGCTCGTGATCGAGCACGGCGGGTTCGAATACGACTCGGACAACTACGGCGACGAGCTGCCGTTCTGGACCGAGGTCGAGCTTGAAGGCGGCGAGCGCAGGCCGCACCTCGTCGTGCCGTACACGCTCGATGCGAACGACATGCGCTTTGCGACGCCGCAGGGCTTCAATACGGCGGCGCACTTCTTCGAGTACCTGCGCGACAGCTTCGACGTGCTCTATGCGGAAGGCGCCGATACGCCGCGCATGATGTCGATCGGCATGCACGGGCGGCTGCTCGGGCGGCCCGGACGCTTCGCCGCGCTGCAGCGCTTCCTCGATCACGTCGCGAGCCACGATCGCGTCTGGACCTGCCGCCGCATCGACATCGCGCGGCACTGGAAGGCGAGGCATCCGTGGCGCGCGGCGGCATGATCGATCGAGCGACGCTCGACGCGCTCGGTCGCGCGGAGTTCGTCGCGCTGCTCGGCGGCGTGTTCGAGCACTCGCCATGGGTCGCGGAGGCCGCGTTCCAGCGACGCCCCTTCGGTTCGGTCGAAGCACTCCACCGGGCGATGTGCGACGCGGTCGCCGCGAGCAGCCCGGAGGCGCAGCTCGCGCTGATCCGCGCCCACCCGCAGCTCGCAGGTCGCGCTGCGATGCGCGGCGAGCTCACCGAGGCCTCGCGCGGCGAGCAGCGCGGCGCGGGTCTCGACCAGTGCAGTGCCGAGGAGTTTGCGCAGCTCCACGCGCTCAATGACGCGTACGAGCGCAGGTTCGGGTTTCCGTTCATCCTTGCCGTACGCGGCCACACGCGCGCGACGGTGCTCGCGAGCATGGCGGCGCGGATCGACAACCCGCCCGAGGCCGAGATCACGGAAGCGCTGCGACAGGTCGAGCGGATCGCGCGGTTCCGGCTCGCGGATCTCGTCACCGACTAGCCCCGGTATCGCGTACCTGTCGCCGCACCTCACGTGGCGTCGTTTAGGCGAACGCCGCCGCTTCACATGGCGTCGTTTAGGCGAACGCCGCCGCTCCACATGGCGTCATTCCGGCGAAGGCCGGAACCCAGTGACTTGCCACGCCTGAGGCGCTGGGTCCCGGCCTTCGCCGGGATGACGCCATTTGGGGGGCGGGTGCGGGCTGGTCGTGCGCGGCGTCGCCAATTTCGCGCGCCGTAGGTCAGAATGGATTCCCGCTTGCGCGGGAATGACGGCGGTGGGCGCGTGTGCGGTTTCCTTGCGCCGCCTTTTCCCGCGAACGCTTCCGCCGCCTTTCCGATCGAAGAGGAACGACAGGAACGCATGGCCAAGACGACACTCGACCGGGATGCGCCGGATTTCGCGCGCCGCCACGTCAACCTCGCCGACGCGCGCCTCGGCGCCCGCGCGCTCGCGGCGAGCGACGATTTCTTCGCCGCGAAGGAGCGGATGCTCGCGCCGGGTCCCGCCGAGTTCGTTCCGGGCAAGTACGACGAGAACGGCAAGTGGATGGACGGCTGGGAGAGCC
>DATLNY010000041.1:0-2957 GCA_035536495.1 Candidatus Saccharimonadia bacterium
TTCCGCCACGAGGCGGCAGTCGTGCACGAGCCGAGCGGACACGTCTACATGACCGAAGACCGCGAGCCGCGAGCGGGCTTCTACCGCTTCGTGCCGGCGCGTCGCGAGCGGCTCGCGGGCCGCGGCGTGCTCGAGATGCTCAAGCTCGCGCGACCGCGCGAGCTCCGCGGTGCGCTGCCGCTCGGCACGGAGCTCGCAGTCGAGTGGGTCCGTGTCGAGCACCCCGATCGCGCGCATACGCCCGGGACGACCGATGGCCTCGGCGTGTTCACGCAGGGCCATGACCGCGGCGGCGCCGTGTTCGCGCGCGGCGAAGGCTGCCACGCGACGCGCGACGCGATCTACTTCACCGCGACCAACGGCGGCGCCGGCGCGTGCGGGCAGCTCTTCGCGTACTACCCGTTTCGACAGACGCTCGCACTCTTGTTCGAATCGCCCGATCCGGAAACGCTCGACTATCCGGACAACGTCTGTTTCAGCCCGCGCGGCGGGCTCGTGATCTGCGAAGACGGGGTGCGCGAGGGCAAGTTGCTGCAGGGTTTGTCCGCGACCGGCGGATTGTTCCCGTTCGCGCGCAACGACGTGGTGCTGCACGGCGCGCCATTCGGCCACGCCGGCGACTTCCGCCGTGCCGAATGGGCCGGCGCGTGCTTCTCGCGCGACGGTCGCTGGCTGTTCGCGAACGTCTACAGCCCCGGCTTCAGCGTCGCGATCACCGGGCCCTGGCGCTCAGGGCTGATCTGACTTCGACGCACGGGCAGCCGGCCACGGCTCGCCGTTCGTGTCGCGCTCGACGAAATAGAGCCCTGCGTAGAGCTTCGGATCGATCGAATAGCCGGCGCGCATGCGGTCGGCGAGCCAGCGCGGCGCGTCGACGCGCGGCACGTGGTGCACGACGATCTCCTCGGTCCCGTTGCCGCCGCCGGCGCCGACGCGGGTCAGCCCGGTCGCCCGCACGAACGTCGCGGTTTCCGTCGTAAGCCCTGCAGACACCGGGCCGTGCATGACGACCTCCATGCGATCGGCGCGGTAGCCCGCTTCCTCCTCGAGCTCGCGTCGCGCGCTGTCGAGCGCCGATTCGTCCGCGTTTCCGGCCTCGTCGCCGATGAGTCCCGCGGGCATCTCGATCGTCGTGCGCTGCACCGGCACGCGGAACTGCTCGACGAACACCAGCTCGTCGTCGTCGGTGAGCGCGATGATGATGACCGCGCCGGCCGGGTTGACGCGCTCGCAATACTCCCAGCTGCCGCGGCGCTTGACCCTGAGCCAGCGTCCGTTGAAAAGCGTTTCCGTTTCCGTCATTGTGCCGCGCGCTCCGGTTCCTTCGCGGTCGCCGACGCGCGGTGCGCGTCGCGGTCCGCGCCGCTGGCTGCGCCGCGCAGGCCATCGGCGGCGTGCCGCGATTGTAGGCGAGCGTCGCCGCACGATGCCCCGTCCCGCAGCGCCCGCTACCGCTCGATCGTCCGGAACCAACCGGCCGCGTGGTGGTCTTTCCTGCCTTCGATCCCCGCCTTCGATCATTATGGAAGTCCCGATGAAACGATCACTTTCCCCGAGATTCGTCGTCCTCGCGTTGCTCGTCCTCGTACCGTCGCTCGCGGCGGCGCAGGCCCTGCTGCACCAGCCCGCCCAGGGCGCGGCGCCCCCGCCGCCGTCACCGACGCGGGTGCAGGCCGAGCTCGCGAAGCTCGATTCGGCGCCGCAGGTCGAGCGCATCGCGGCGAAATTCCAGGCGGACGGAGACGTGCCGAACCTGCAGCACGCGGCGCAGCGGCTGGTCGAGCTGCGCCCCCACAACGGCAACTACCGCTACACGCTCGCCGCGGCGCACGCGCTGCAGGACCACAAGCGCGAGGCCTACGACGCGCTCGTGCGCCTGCAGAGCGCGGGCTATGCGTTCGACATCGCGAACGACGAGCGCTTCAAGAAGGTCCACGGCACCGAGCTGTGGGACTACCTCGTCCAGAACATGGAGGCCAACGCCCAGGAATTCGGCGAAGGCAAGGTCGCGTACACGCTGCCGGCGGGCGACCTGCTGATCGAATCGCTCGGCTGGGATCCGGTGCGCAAGCAGCTGCTCGCAGGCTCGGCGCGCGAGGGCAAGGTGTTCCGCGTCGGCAAGTCCGGCGCGCTCGAGGAGTACATCGCGGCCGATGCGAAGAACGGGCTCTGGGCCGTCATGGACATCGCGGTCGATGCGCCGCGCGACGCGATCTATGTCGCGAGCACCGCGATCGCGCACTTCAAGCATGCGAAGAAGACCGACTTCGGTCGCGCCGGCGTGTTCCACTTCAAGTTGTCGACCGGCGAGTTCGTCGCGCGGCACGAGGTCCCGATCGACGGGCGTTCGCACATCCTCTCGAGCATCGCCGTCACGCCGAAAGGCGTCGTGTTCGTCGCCGACGGCGTGCTGCGCGAGCTGTGGAAGATCGAGGCGGGCAAGCTGCGCCACGTCATGCACAATCCGAAGCTGACGACGATTCGCGGCATGGCGGCCTCGGACAAGGCGCTCTACTTCGCCGACTACGACCTCGGCATCCTCGGCATCGACCTCGCGAGCGGGGCGGCATTCGACGTCGCCGCGACCGACAAGGTGACGCTGTACAGCATCGAGGGCCTGTCGTACTACGACGGCCATCTCGTCGCGATCCAGGCAGGCTTCCCGCCGAAGCGCGTCATGCGCTTCGAGCTGACGCCGGACGGGCGCGCGATCAAGGCGCACCAGGCGCTCGAGGCGGGCCGCAAGCAGTTCGGCACGCCGACGCGCGGCGTCGTCGCCGGCGACACGTACTACTTCATCGCGAACACGCAGAAGGACAGGTACGACATGCACGGCCTGCTGCACACGGGCGCGGTGCTCGAGCCGACGAAGGTGTTCGCGAGCGACCTGCGCTTCGGCATGGGCCTGCCCGGCGCGCTCGTGCCGGTACCGAAGAAGGACTGACGCAGGGGCGCAC
>DATLNY010000042.1:0-11642 GCA_035536495.1 Candidatus Saccharimonadia bacterium
GACGACCTCTCGCGCTGGTGGCCGGTCGCCGATGCGCAGGCGCTGGTCTCGCTGGCGCATGAGGGCCAAACCCTCGAGCGCCGCCGCATCGAGCTGCCGCCGCTCGATGCGCGTTACCTGCTGCTGCAGCGCGTCGACGCCCCGACACCGCTACCGGTGACCGCCGTGGTCGCGCACGTGATCGAGCACGCGACCGGCGTGCCGCAGCCGCCGCGCCATGCGCTGTCGCCGCCGCCGCGCGCGGCGTCCGATGGCAGCGGGATCTTCGAATACGACACGGCCGGGGCGTTCCCGGTCGAACGCATCGAGGTCGTGCTCGCGCAGCCGAACAGCGTCGTCGACGTGACGGTCCAAAGCCGCCACGCGAGCGATGCGCCGTGGACGCCGCGCGCGCGCGACCGCATTCCGGCTGCGCACGGCCGGCACCGAGATCACGAACGACGGCGACGCGATCGAGCCCACGCGCGACCGGCAATGGCGCGTCGTGACGTCGCCACCGATAGCGGCGGCGCCGCGCCTCGTGCTCGAGTACCGCGCGGACACGTTCGTGCTGCTCGCGCAGGGGCGCGCGCCGTATCGGCTCGCGGCCGGAAGTAGCACCACGGTCCGCTCGGACTATCCGCTCGAGGCATTGCTCGAGGCGATGCACGACCGCCTCGGCGGCGCGTGGACCCCGACGCGTGCGACGACGGGCGCAGGCACCACCGCGCCGGGCGCCGTCGGCAGCCCGCCGCCGGCGCCGCTGCCGTGGATGCGATGGGGCTTGTGGGTCGTGCTCGCCGGCGGAGCGGCGGGCATCGTCCTGATGGTCTCGCGGCTGCTGCGCGAGCGCCGTGCGGCCGGGGACTGATCACGCCGCAGAAACGACGGGCGCGAAACGGCACGTCGCGATGGCGCGCGCCGATGCTCGGTCAGCCGATCAGGAGGTCCTTTTCCTTCTTGCCGGCGGTCAGCGCGTCTGAAAACCAGCGCGGACGTTTGCCGCGTCCCGCCCAGGTCTGCGCGGCATTGGCGGGGTTGCGGTATTTCGGCTTGACGACGTATTTGCCCTGGCCCTTCGCCTTGCGCCGGGTTCCGAAGACCTCGTCGTAGGTGAAACCCTCGGTCTTGATCAGCGCCATGACCTTTTCGCGGACCCGCGCGACCCGTTCCTGACTCAGCTCCGATTTACGCTTCTCGGCCTTCGAGATCAGGTCCTGCAGCTGGTTATGGTTGAGCTTTCGGATATCCATCGTGTGCCCTTTTTTCTTAATCGCGGTAGCCGCGCCGGCGTAGTTTTCCACACGGTTTCGGGAAAATGAACCGCCAAGGCGATGCCGCCCACCGGACGGGCCGCAGCGCGCCCCTTTCTGGCGGCGCCCGAATTAGGTAACGTCGGCGCGTCGTTCCGGAGGAACCGCGTCCGCCCATGGGCCTGCTCGACGATCTCGAACAGGAAGCGCAGCGCCGCAAGGCCACGCTCGAAGCCGCCGCGCGCGAAAAGGGCGAGTGCGAAACGGTCTACCGGACGCGGCTCGATCCGGCGATGCAGGCGCTGCACGATTTCATCGCGCGGTTGATCGAGAACCTCAAGTTCCTGAAGCCGAAACGGCTGCAGCGATACAACATCGCCGGCTACGGCGAGGTCGTCGGCTACATCGACCACGACTACGACCTCAAGCTCGACACGCAGCAGCTCTCGAAGCAGATCACGCTGAACGTGGTCTGCGTGATCGCGACCGACGAATGCCCGAATGTCGACGTACAGGGCGCGGCGAAGGTCAAGGCGCTGACCGCGGCTTTCCAGAAGTACCGTATTGCGGCGCTCGGCGCGTCCCGCAAGGACGATTCGGGCGAGGTCGTGCACGCGTCGTTCCGCCCACGCGGCAAGATCCCGCTGTCCGCCGTGATCTCGGCCGACGCCGAAAGCGGCGTCGCGCGCATGTCGTTCACGAACTTCGACGGGTTCGGCACCGTCACGAAGATCGTGCCGGCCGCCCAGTTCAACGACGAGCTGTTCGAGAACCTCGCGCGTTACATCGCGCGCGAGCCGTCGGGCCTCCTGCGCGAGGAGATTCCGGACGAGATGCGCAGGCAGCTGCAGCAGAAGATCCAGCAGGAGCAGAGCCGCCGCAAGTGGGAAGACAAGATGGCGGAGCAGCAGCGCGCCGAGCTCTCGGCGCTCGAGCGCGAGCAGAGCGTGCGCGGCCGGGTCGAGCGCGCGGTGCAGGACGCGCGCGAGCGCGCCCCGTCGCTGCTCGACAAGGTCAAGGGCATCTTCCGCAAGTGACGCGCGCACAGCGCGCGTCATCCCGGCGAAGGCCGGGATCCAGTGCCGTTGCCTTACGGCCGGCGCACGCTCGTCACGCCCCGAGCCGCTCGAACAGCTGCTCCCGCGTCAGCGCCTCGGCTTCCGCCGCGCGGCGCGCCCGATACTCGAACGTGCCGGCAGCGAGGCCGCGCTCGGACACGACGACGCGGTGCGGAATGCCGACGAGCTCGATGTCCGAGAACATCACGCCCGGCCGCAAGCCGCGGTCGTCGAGCACGACCTCGAGACCCCGTGCCGAGAGCTCCGCGTAGAGCGCTTCGCCGGCGGCGGCGACCTCGGCGTTCTGGTTCTTCGGGTTGATCACGCAGACCGCGACGCGCCACGGCGCCATCGCCTCGGGCCAGATGATGCCGGCGTCGTCGTGGTTCTGCTCGATCGCCGCTGCGACGATGCGCGAAACGCCGACGCCGTAGCAGCCCATGTACATCGTCGCGGCCTTGCCGTTCGGATCGAGCACCGTCGCGCCCATCGCCTCGGCGTACTTCTGGCCGAGCTGGAACACGTGCCCGACCTCGATCCCGCGCGCGATGCGCAGCGTGCCGCGGCCGTCGGGCGACGCATCGCCCTCGACGACGTCGCGGATGTCGACGACGGCATCGGGCTCCGGCAGGTCACGGCCCCAGTTGACGCCGCGCAGGTGGCGCCCGGGCCGGTTCGCGCCGCAGATGAAATCGCCCATCGCCGCGACCGCGCGATCCGCGACGACGCGGACCGTGCCCTTCGGCGCGACGGGACCGATGAAACCGGGGACGCAGCCGAGCGCCGCGACGATCTCGTCCTCGCGCGCGAGCCGGTAGTCGGCGAGGCCCGGCAACTTGCGCAGCTTGACTTCGTTGACGCGATGGTCGCCGCGCACGAGCGCGAGCACGAAGCCGTCGTCGCCGACGACCGCGTACGACTTGACCGATCGCGCGAGTGGCACGCCGAGCATCGCGACGACGTCCTCGCACGTGCTCTGCGTCGGCGTGTCGACGAGCGCCATCGCCTCCGAGGGCGCGGCGCGCGCGCCGGGCGACACGGCCTCGGCCATCTCGAGGTTCGCGGCGTAGTCGGACTCGGTCGAGAACGCGATCGCGTCCTCGCCCGAGTCGGCGAGCACGTGGAATTCCTGCGACGCGTCGCCGCCGATCGCGCCGGAGTCCGCGCGCACTGCGCGGAAGCGCAGCCCGAGCCGCTCGAACATGCGCGTGTACGCGTCGTACATGTTGCGGTATTCGCTGACGAGGCCGTCGGGCGTCACGTGGAACGAGTACGCGTCCTTCATGAGGAACTCGCGTGCGCGCATGACGCCGAAGCGCGGCCGGATCTCGTCGCGGAACTTCCATTGCACCTGGTAGACGTTGATCGGCAGCTGCTTGTAGCTGTTGAGCTCGTTGCGCGCCCAGTCGGTCACGACTTCCTCGTGCGTCGGGCCGAACGCGTACCACTGGTCCTTGCGGTCGCGCAGCTTCAGCAGCTGGCCGCCGAACTTCTCCCAGCGCCCGGTCTCCTCCCACAGCTCTTTCGGATGGACCGCGGGCATCAGGAGCTCGAGCGCGCCGGCGCGGTCCATCTCCTCGCGCACGATCGTCTCGACCTTGCGCAGCACACGCAGGCCGAGCGGTGTCCACGTGTAGATGCCGGCGGCGAGCTTGCGGATCATGCCGGCGCGCAGCATGAGGCGGTGGCTCACGACCTCGGCGTCGGCCGGTACTTCCTTGACGGTGTGGAGATGGAACTTCGAAAGTCGCATGTGCGGCCCGGTCGGCGAAAGCGCCGCAGTGTAGCGAGTGTCGTTAGACGTCCCGCTCGAGGGCTGTGCTAGTCCGGCGGGGCGCGCTCGTCGGGCTCGCTGCCGTACGCCGGTACGACGTTCGTGCCGGGATCGACCACGATCGTCTCGTAGGGGCGATCGGCCGGCGGCGCGTCGGTGACGTGCCAGCGGCCCTGTGCGTCGCGCCACTTGTAGAGCGGGGGATTCGCGACCGGCGATCGCGGGATCGCGCGCTGCGCGAATTCGGGCAGCGCTTCGGGAGCGAGCCGCCACCACGCGAACGCCGCGGCAGCGAGCAGCGCGGCCGCGACGAGCACGCGCTTCATCAGCTTCGCTTGCAGTAGAAACCGATGTCCTGCTGGGCTTTCGCGAGCTCGGCCGAATGCGCCTCGACGTCGAGCCGCTCGGCGACCCCGTCGCCGTCGCGGTCCCATTCGACCGCGACGTTGGTCGAGAGCACGTCGTAGCGCTTCCGCGCCGTGTCGCACGCGGTCGCGCGCCGGTCCGCGATCGCCTTCGCGGTGCGGGCGTCGCCGGTCGCGGTCCCGCCGGGTACCTGGGCCGTCGCATCGCCCGGCGGCGCCCCACCCGGCGGCGCATCGACGTCGAGCTCGGCCTCGGTGCGTTGCCGCTTCGGCCCGCCGCTGACGAGGACGCGGCTCGAGTCGATTCCCGCCGCGGGCGGGGTCGTGGTGTAACGCCAGACGCCTCCGGCGTCCTTCCACGTGGAGAAGTGCTCCGCCGCGGCGTCACCGGCGCCGGCAGCCAGCAGTGCGAATGCGATCAACAGCCGTTTCATGGTTCGATCTCCGACGCAGGTGTCCCTGATTAGCACCGAAAGCAGGGCGCCTCAAGCGGGCGGAGCCTGGCGCGAGCCCGGCACCGGCGTTTGTGCGGCGTGCGTCGCAGTCCGCGCCGCGTTCGGGGCCCGGCCGCGGCGTTCGCCCCGAACCCGCGTCCACTAGACTCCGTGTCGATGTCGACCGAACCGCCCGCACCCCCCGCCGCGCGCCGTCGCGGCGTCTACCTGCTGCCGAACCTGTTCACGACCGGTGGGCTGTTCGCGGGTTTCTACGCGATCGTCGCGGGGATCAACGGGCGTTTCGACGATGCCGCGATCGCGGTGTTCGTCGCAGGCCTGCTCGACGGGATCGACGGCCGCGTCGCGCGCCTGACCAACACGCAGACCGACTTCGGCATGCAGTACGACTCGCTCGCCGACCTCGTCAGCTTCGGGCTCGCGCCGGCGCTCGTCATGTACACCTGGGCGCTGTCGGGGCTCGCGAGCTTCGGGCCGGTCTGGGCGAAGGTCGGCTGGTCCGCCGCGTTCCTCTACGCGGCGTGCGCCGCGCTACGGCTCGCGCGCTTCAACACGATGGTCGGCACGACCGACAAGCGCTACTTCATCGGGCTTGCGAGCCCTGCCGCGGCGGGGCTGATGATGTCGTTCGTGTGGGCGGCGATCGAGGCGGGGGTCCAGCCGTACGACGCGATGTATCTCGCGCTCGGCATCACCGTCGTCGCGGGCCTGCTGATGGTGAGCCGCGTGCGCTACTGGAGCTTCAAGGCAGCGCCGGTTTCCGAGCGCGTGCCGTTCCTCTGGGTGCCCGTCCTCGTCGTGATCTTCGTGCTGCTCGCGATCGACACGCCGCGCGTGCTGTTCGGCATCGCGGTGATCTACGTGCTCTCGGGACCCATCCTGCTGCTCGCCGCGCGCGGGCGCACGCCACGGCCGCCGGCAATCGCCGAATGAGCGCACGACCGTTCGAGCGCAACGGCCACGAGTCGCCGCCGCCCGAGGCGCCGGCGCCGATCGAGCACCGCATCCTCGGGCTGCTCGCCGAGCTGTCGCAGTCGCTCGCCGTCTCGATCGACATCGAGGAGACGCTCGACCGCGCGGTGCGGCGCATCGCCGAATGCATGCACGCCGAGGCCGCGTCGCTGTTCCTGCTCGACGCAGGCGGCGAGCACCTCGAGTGCCGCGCGTGCTACGGGCCCGTCGACGTGCGCGGGCTGCGGCTGCCGAAGACCGCCGGCATCTGCGGGCGCGCGTTCGATTCGGGCGCCTGCCAGATGGTCCGCGACGCGCACCTCGATCCCGATTTCGCCGGCAAGGTCGACCAGAAGACCGGCTTCTACACGCGCTCCGTCCTGTGCACGCCGCTGACGACGACGCGCGGCGCGATCGGCGTGCTGCAGGTGCTGAACAAGCGCGAGGGCGGCCTGTTCGACGACGCCGATCGCGACATGCTGCGCGTGCTCGCGGCGCCGACGGCGCTCGCCGTCAGCAACGCGCAGCTCGTCGCGGAGCTGATGGAGCAGAACCGCATCAAGCGCGAGCTGCAGCTCGCGCGGCGCATGCAGCGGTCGCTGCTGCCGAAGCGGCGGCGCGACCACTTCCCGGTGCTCGGCATCAACCGGCCCGCGCGCGAGATCTCCGGTGACTGGTTCGACCACTTCGAGCTGCCCGACGGGCGCATCGCGTTCGCGATCGGCGACGTGTCGGGCAAGGGCCTCGACGCGGCCCTGCTGAGGGTCCGGACCGCGAGCCTGCTGCGCTGGGCCGGGAAGGACGGAACCGCGCCGGGCCGCTGGCTCGAGCGCATCAACGACGAACTGTGCGAGACGATCCAGGGCGGCACCTTCGTCTGCGCGGCGGTCGGCTATTTCGATCCGAAGACGCAGGTCGCCGAGTGGGCCAATGCGGGCTTCCCGCCCGCGCTCGTGCGCCACCGCGGCGGCGCCTACGACTCGATGCTTGCGCAGGGCCCGCCGCTCGCGATCGTGCCGGGCATGACGTATCCGTCGCAGAGCGCGGACCTGTCGCAGGCGAGCCTGTACTTCTATTCCGACGGCGTCACCGACGTGCGCGACGCCGAGCGGCGCACGATCGGCACCGACGGCGTGCGCGCCCTGTTCGAGCGCCACGCCGAGCTCGTGCCCGAGGCGCGGCTCTCGGCGATCATCACCGAGCTGCGGCGCATGCGCCTCGCCGACGACACCACGATCCTGCTCGTCGAGGGTGGCCGACGATGAGCTGTCGGCCGATCCTCAAGCTGACGATCCCCGCGAAGCCCGAGGCGTTGAAGGGCCTGCGCGACGCGCTGGTCGGCGCGCTCGATCGCGAAGGCGCCGACAACACGACGCGCGATCGCCTCGTGCTCGCGGTGCACGAGGCGGCCTGCAACGTGATCCGCCACGCCTATGCCGACGGCCAGGACGGCGTGCTGCGCGTGACGCTCGCGCGCCAGCGCGGCATGCTGCGCTTCGCGCTGCGCGATTTCGCGCCGCCGGTCGATCCTGCGCGCATCAAGCCGCGCGACCTCGACGTCTGCCGACCGGGCGGGCTCGGGATCAACTTCATCGACGACACGATGGACAGCTGGCGCCTGCGGCCGTTGAAGCGCAGGCGCGGCAACCTGCTCACGATGCGCAAGCGCGTGCCGCGCAAGCGCCACGGGGAAACGACATGAACGATTGCAGCATCGAGCACCAGGGTGATTTCGCGCTCGTCCGCGTGCGCGGCGAGGTCGACCTGTCCTGGTCGCAGAAGGTCCGCAAGACGATCCTCGACGCGCTCGGCAAGGCGAAGTCGGTCGGCGTCGAGCTGTCCGAAGTGAGCTATATCGATTCGTCGGGGATCGCGGCGCTCGTGGAGGGATTCCAGAACGCCCGCGGCAAGGGGCAGAAGTTCGCGCTGATCGGCTCGAGCGCCGCGGTGCGCGGCGTGCTCGAGCTCGCGCGCCTCGACCGCGTGTTCCCGATGGTCGACACGGTCGAGGCAGCGCGTGCGTAGCGGTTTGGGCGACCCCATCGCGGGCCGTTGTAGCAGGGGCCTCAGCCCCGACTTCGGCGCGCTCCGGGCGAAGCGGCTCGCCGTCGGGGCTGAGGCCCCTCCTACAAGAGCCGGCGCAGCCAGCGCCTCTTCGAGCATCCCCGCGCATGTCGGTTGAGGCCGCCCTCCGCCCGCTGACGAAGCTCGGTCGCAGCAGCACCGCCGCGATCGCGGGCCTCGGGTACGCGGGATTCCTCCTGCTCGAGAGCCTCTATTTCGCGTTCTGGGGATGGCGACGCGGCCAGCCGGTCAAGCTCGCGGCGATCTTCGAGCAGATGCGCCAGGTCGGCGTCGATGCGATCCCGATCGTCGCGATGCTTTCGATGACGGTCGGGCTGATGCTCGGGATCCAGTTCGTCTCGGCGCTCGGCGAGTTCGGCGCCGAGAGCGAGGTCGTCATCGCGGTCGCCAAGAGCGTCACGCGCGAGTTCGGCGTGCTGATCACCGGCATCCTCATTGCCGGTCGTACCGGTTCGTCGCTCGCGGCGCGGATCGGCTCGATGCAGGTCTCGCAGGAGGTCGACGCGCTCGCGGTGATCGGGATCGAGCCCGTGCGCTACCTCGTCGCGCCGGCGCTGATCGCGATGCTGATCATGATGCCGGTGCTGACGATCCTCTCCGACGCCGTCGCGCTGTTCGGCGCGGCGCTCTACTGCTCGCCGATCCTCGACATCAGCGTCAGCGCGTACCTGGTGCAGACGCTGCAGTCGCTGGAGCCCTTCGACATCATGCAGGGCGTGCTGAAGAGCATCGTGTTCGCGCTGCTGATCACGCTCGTCGGCGTCTCGACCGGCTTCGGCGTTTCGGGCGGCGCGGAAGGTGTCGGCCGCGCGACGACGCGCGCGGTCGTGCTTTCGATCTCGTCGCTCGTCGTCTCCGACATGATGTTCTCGTATTTTTTGAACAGATGAGCGACGCAGTCGCTCTCCTTCAACCGTCATCCCGGCGCAAGCCGGGACCCAGCGCCTTTTGCTCGAGGGACGAGAGGCACTGGGTTCCGGCTTTCGCCGGAATGACGACAAGTGGACGGTTCACGCCGTGAACGAACCAGTCCCGCCCCTGATCGAGGTCGACAAGCTGAACGTCTGGTTCGGCAAGCGACACGTGCTGCGCGACGTCGATTTCCACGTTGGCCCCGGCGAGATCCGCGTCATCATGGGCGGGTCGGGCTCGGGCAAGAGCACGCTGTTGCGGCACCTGCTCGGGCTGCTGCGCCCGCGCTCGGGCCGCGTGCGCATCCTCGGAATCGATATCGCGAAGGCGACGGCCGAGGAGATGCTCAGGCTGCGCCGCCAGATGGGGGTCTCGTTCCAGGGCGGCGCGCTGTTCACCTCGATGACGGTCGGCGAGAACGTCGCGCTGCCGCTGCGCGAGCACACGAAGCTCGACGAGAACACGATCCGGATCATGAGCCGGCTCAAGCTCGAGGTCGTCAACCTCGGCGGCTTCCAGGACCTCATGCCGAGCATGCTTTCGGGCGGCATGGTCAAGCGCGCGGCGCTCGCGCGCGCGATCGTCATGGACCCGAAGCTCCTGTTCTTCGACGAGCCCTCGGCCGGCCTCGACCCGGTCGTCTCGGCCGAGCTCGACGAGCTGATCCTGAGGCTGCGCGACGCGCTGCGCATGACGATCGTCGTCGTGACCCACGAGCTCGAGAGCGCCTTCAAGATCGCCGACACGATCACGATGCTCGACCGCGGCGAGGTGCTGATGACCGATACGGTCGCGAACGTCCGCAACGCGCCCCACGAGCGCATCCAGGACCTGCTCAACCGCCGCCCGCGCCCGGTCGAAGTCGATACCGACGAGTACCTGCGCCGCTTGACGGAAGACGAGGCCTGAGCCGCTATGCTTTCGCCACGCGAACCCCGGGCGCCTGAATGAAGCGGGAAACCATCAATTACACGCTGGTCGGCGTCGTCGTGCTCGCGGCGCTCGTGCTGCTGCTCGTGAGCCTGTATGCGATCACCGGCAAGGGCGGCGCGTCGACGAGCTACGTCGTGCGCTACCGCAACGTCACCGGGCTGACGTTCGGCGCGCCGATCTTCTACGAGGGCTACCGCATCGGCCAGGTCGGCGGGATCGAGCCGCTGCGCAAGGACGGCAAGACGGTCTACCTCGTCGACCTCGGCATCCGGAAGGACTGGCCGATCCCGACCGACAGCGTCGCGAAGCTCGCGTCGAGCGGGTTGCTCGCGGACGTGTCGATCGCGATCAGCGAGGGCAGGGCGACGACGATGCTGAAGCCCGGCGCCGAGATCAAGGGCCAGGAGGCCGCCGACGTGTTCGCGGCGCTCAACACGCTCGCGGGTGAGGTCTCGTTCCTGACGCGCGAGCGCATCACGCCGTTGATCGAGTCGCTGTCGACGCGCGTCGATTCGATCACGGGCAGCATCGACACGCAGACGCCGCTGCTGTTCGAGGAGGCCCAGGCGCTGCTCGCGAAGCTCAACAACGCGGCCGTCAGCGTCAACGACGTGCTGAGCCCGCAGAACCGCGGCAACATCGACCAGACGCTCGCGCACATCCGCGACGTGACCGCCGACCTCAAGGGCACGCAGCAGCGCCTCGACGGCCTGCTCGCGAACGTCGACGCGATCGCGGTCGAGAATCGGCCCACCGTGCGCGAGGCGGTGCTCAACGTCTCGCAGATCACCGCGTCGATCGCGCGGCGCATCGACGCGATCGCGAACCACCTCGAGTCGTCGAGCCGCAACATCGACGAGTTCAGCCGCGAGATCCGCAAGTCGCCGAACCGCCTGCTGTTCACGCCGCCGGCCGACGACGTGATCGTGGAGGACGAATGATGATCCTGCGCCGCGTGTGCGCGCTCGCCGTCGTCGCCGCGCTCGCGGGTTGCGAGTCGGCGCCGATCCCCGACGTCACGCACTACCGCATGCCGACGCAGGAGAAGCGCGAGCCGGCCGGCGCGCCGCTGTTCGCCGACCCGATCGTCGTCGACGTGTTCCTCGCCGACGGCCTCTATTCCGAACAGTCGATCCTCTACCAGACCACGCCGAGCGGGCCGGTCAAGGCGTATCACTACCAGCTCTGGAACGACCCGCCGATCCGGCTGCTGCAGCGGCGCCTGATCCGGCGGCTGCGCAACGAGGGCGTCGCCCCGCTCGTCGCCGACCGCCTGCCCGTCAGCCTCAACGCGATTCGCGTTTCGGGCCTGATCGAGCACTTCGAGCGCGTCAAGGCGGACGAAGCCTGGCGCGTGATCGTGCGCGTCGAGCTGCGCGTCGACCACGGCGACCAGGGGCTGCCGATACTCCTCGAGTCGTACGAGGTCACCGAGCCGACCGACGGCGAATCGATCCAGGCCACGGTGCGCGCGTTCGCGCGCGCGACCGACGAGATCAACGCGCGCTTCGTCGCGGACCTGCGCAAGGTCGCGGCACGCCCGGCACGGCGCGACGGATGAGCGAGATCGCGGCCGACTCGTACGCACGCCGGCAGCTCCTCGAGCTGCTCGGGATCGAGCGTTACGTCCCGCGCGACAGCGCAACGCGCGCCGAAATCCCTGTAGGAGGGGCCTCAGCCCCGACGCTTTCGGTGCCGACGAAGCGCGGCGCGGTCGGGGCTGAGGCCCCTCCTACACGAGGTCTCGTCGCGATTTCGTGCGAACCCGGGGTCGCGCGGCAGTACCCGAAATTCATCGCGCACCTCGCGCGCGCGATCGGCGTCGACATCGCCGCGTTCGCATCCCGCATCGATGCGCCGCACACGCTGTGCTTCGG
>DATLNY010000043.1:0-2988 GCA_035536495.1 Candidatus Saccharimonadia bacterium
AAGCTCGCCAACCCGAATACCTATCCCGACATCGCCGCACCGGGCTCGAACATCACCGCCACGTGCGTCCAGCCCGCGCCCGGCCAGACGACGTGCGCGACCGGTGCGGAAACGCGCTGGGCGCCGTACTACGGCACGATCTCCGGCACTTCGATGGCCACTCCGCACGTCTCGGGCGTCGTCGCGCTGATCGCGCAGGCGCGGCCGCTGCTCACCCCGGCCCAGATCGAGGACGCGCTCCAGGACGCCGCACGCAAGGTTTCGACCAACGGCGTGTACGAACCCGACCCGCAGAACACCGGCGGCACGCACAACTTCGGCTTCGGTGCCGGCCTGCTCGACCTGCCGGTCACGCTCGATGCGCTCGGCGTCTCCAAGCCGGGCCTTTCGGTGGGCGGCAATGAGGTCGTGATCATCGATGTCGACTCGGACCCGAACATCGCCGGCGCGGCAGACGTGCTCAAGCTCACGATGCAGGAAGGCACCGTTGGTACCGAAACCGGAATCACCTATCGGCTCACGCTGCGCAATGCGCTCGATTTCTCCGGCAGCCCCGACGGCGTGACGTACCAGGTGCTGCAGAACGTCAACGGCGCGCCGGTCAACAGGACGATCAAGGCCACTGCTCTGGCCGTGGCGGGTGGCGCCACGCGCGCCGGCAACGTCGTCAGCCTGTTCGTCGCCTACAACAAGATGCTGTACCCGCCGGTCGGTGCGCCGATCCACAACATCAAAGTCGACGTGATCGACGTCGCGAGCGGCGCGTTCCTCGACGCCGCCCCGAGCCCCGCCAACAGCACGGGCGAAAGCGCGCAGCAGCAGCCGATGTTCGGCAAGCCGTTCACCGTGAGGCTCGCCGCTGCGCTGCCGCCGCCGGTCTATGAGGACACCTGCACGATACCGGGCATCACGCTCTTCACCGATCCGGACGGCGACGACAACCCGCCGCTTCCGACAGCCGACAACGGCCAGGGCGACCTGCTCTCGCTGCAGGTGTCCGAGCCGACGAACGAGCCGACGAAGCTCGTGTTCACGCTGAAGATGCGCTCGCTCGCCGGGACGCTCCCCCCGAACGTCAACTGGTACGTGATTTTCAACGGACCGCCGAAGGGCACGAACACGACGGGCAAGTGGCACGTCGAGATGCGCAGCAACGACACCTCGACGGCGGCGTTCGCCTATGGCCGCTACAGCCCCGCCAACCAGAACCTATCGCAAGGCCCGGACACGGCGAACGGCGATCAGACGTCGGCCGTGGCGATGTTGGGCAGCAGCTACAACGCAGCAACCGGCATCATCACGCTCAAGGTCAACAAGTCCAATTTCAATCTCTCCGATACCAATCGCGACCTCAAGACGATCTCGGGCGTCGTCTACCAGCTGGTCGGCGCGAGCAGCACCGGATCGCTGCAGATCATAGACCAGGGCGCCGGCATTTCGACGTATCGCACGCGCCTTGCGGGCGATTGCCCGAACACCGTGACGACGCCCGCGCTGAGCGCCGTGCCGACTTCGGGCACTGCGCCGCTCGGCGTCAGCTTCACCGCGGCGGCCACCGACGCCGAAGGCGACAGCATCGTCGAGTACAGCTTCGACTTCGGTGACGGTGCGAGCGTGTCGCAGACCACCAATACCGCGATCCACACGTACCAGAACGCGGGCACCTTCCCCGCGACCCTGCGCGTGCGCGATTCGCGGGGCCTGCAGAGCCTGCCGTCGGCCCCGGTCGAAATCACCGTGATCGCACCGAACACGGCACCGATCGCCGCGCTGAGCGCGACGCCGAGGCAGGGCGCCGCACCGCTCTCGGTCAGCTTCGATGCGTCGGGCTCGAGCGACCCGGATCCGGGCGACACGATCACGAGCTTCACGATGAGCTTCGGCGACGGCACGGCGCCCGAAACGAGCAATACGCCGTCGTTCAGCCACACGTACACGCAGCCGGGGGTCTACACGGCGCAACTGTTCGTGACCGATTCCCGCGCGCGCCAGAGCGCCAACACCGCGGAAGTCCAGATCGACGTCGATGCGATGGCTTCCGAAACGGTGCCCGGCGCGCCGACGATCGGGACCGCGACGCCCGGCGACGGGCAGGCGAGCATTTCGTTCGCGCCGCCCGCGAACGACGGCGGCAGGCCGATCACGAGCTACACGGTCACCTGCAACCCGGGCGGCATCACGGCGACCGGCGGGTTTTCGCCGATCACGGTCACGGGTCTGACGAACGACACGCCGTACGACTGCTCGGTCACCGCGACCAACTCGGTCGGCACGGGGCCGGCATCGGCATCCGTCGGCGTGACGCCGAAGGCCGCCGCGGCGGCGCCCGGTGCGCCGACGATCACCACCGCGACGCCGGGCGACGGACGCGCCACGATCGCGTTCACTGCGCCCGCGAACAATGGCGGATCGGCGATCGTCTTCTACACGGCGAGGTGCACGCCCGGCCCGTTCACCGGCAACGCGACGGGCTCGCCGATCACCGTCACCGATCTCGTCAACGGCGTGACGTACAGCTGTTCGGTCACGGCGACGAACTCCGCCGGTACGAGCCCGCCGTCCGCTTCGGTGACCGTCACGCCCGCTGCAGCTCCGGCGCCCGGCTCGATGATATTCGGGGACGGCTTCGAGGACCTCTAGCCGAACCCGCGGAGCATCGGGAAAACCCGCGGCGTAATAGCGCCGCGGGCGGTCCAATTGCTGCTGCGTGCGCCGCGCTCAGTCCCCGACATACGCGATGCATTCGACTTCGACTCGTGCGCCGAGCGCGAGCCCGCTCGCGCCGAGTGCGCTGCGCGCCGGGTAGCGTCCGTCGAAGTACGTCCGGTAGACCGCGTTGAATTTCGGCCACTCGGCGATGTCCGCGAGCATCGCGGTGCACTTGACGACGTCGACGAGCGAATGGCCGTGCGCCTCGAGCGCTTCCTTGATGTTCTGCATCGTGCGCCGCGTCTCGGGCTCGATGCCGCCCGCGACGAGCTTGCCGGT
>DATLNY010000044.1:0-6294 GCA_035536495.1 Candidatus Saccharimonadia bacterium
GGCAAGGACGCGACGATCGCGGAGATCGCCGCAGCGCTCCAGGTCGAGACCATCCTGGAGGGATCAGTTCGGCGCTCGGGTAGAACCATGCGCGTCGTAGCGCAGCTGATTTCGGCGAAGGATGGCTCGCACCTGTGGTCGGGGAAATACGACCGCGAGCTCGACGACCTCTTCGCGGTGCAGGACGACATCGCGGCGCAGATCCTCAAGGCGTTGCGCCCGCGGCTCGCCCCGGGCGACGTGCAACTGCCCAGCAGCGCGCAGGGCGAAATCAGCCCCGAGTTGTTCGAGCGGTTCCTGTGGGCGCGCAACCTCACCTACGACGGCACCCAGGCGAGCGCCGACCGGGCGCACGCGGAGTTCCTCGCGATCGCGAAGGCCGCGCCGAAATTCGCGCTGGGCCACGCCTGGCTGGCGCGCAGCTGGCTCGGCGTCGAGGAACGCGTGGGCGGTGACGTTCCTCCGGGCATCGCATTGCCGGCGGCGCAGGCGGCCGTCGATGCGGCACTCGCGCTCGACCCGCAGGAGGCGATGGCGCACTTCGCGCAGGGTCTGCTCTGGCGCCGCCACGACGAGAATGGCAAGGCGCTCGTCGCATTCGAAAAGGCGCTCGTGCTGAATCCGGCGCTGGTCGATGCGTATCTCGGCAGGCAGCACGCGCTGGCCCGCACCAATCGGGTTCCGGAAGCCCTGCAGGCGCTCGAGGCAGCGCGCGGGATCGATCCGCTGCATCCGGCCGTGCTCGCGGACCTCTCACATCTGCTCAACCTGCAGGGCCGCAAGGTCGAGGCGTTCGAAATGCTGGAGCGGATGTATCGCGTCGCCCCGGCCTGGGCCGTGGCGCACGAAATGCACCTCTACGTCGACAACTGGGAATGGGGCCGCGCTGCGCACTTGGCCGAGCGCGAACACGCAGCCGACAAGGAGGATGTCGAGAAGCAGGAGGCGCTGGCGAATCTGTATCGCGTTGCCGGACTGCATGACCGCCCCGCTGCGCTGACCGCGTTCCGTCGGCACCTGAGCCTTGCTGCGCTGGGACGCCGGGAAGAGGCGCTTGCCGCGATGCAGGAACGGCTGGCGGGGGTCACGGATCCGCATTTGCGCACCACGATCGAATGGAATGTCCATGTGGCGCTTGGCGATGCGGCCCGGGCGCAGGAACTGCTGCTGCGGCTTTGGCAGCAGAACGAATCGCGCAAGATCGGTTTCGCCTTCAATTTGAACGACGCGCTCGCGCTGGGCGTCCTGCTGCATCGCTCGGGCGAGTTGCAGGCGCAGCCTGGGCTCCTCGAGGCCATCGAAGCCCGGGTCGGATCGATGAGTGAACTGCACCAGGCCGGCCTGCAAGCCAACCGGGGCTATCTAGCGCTGCTGCAGGATCGCGACGATGCCGCGCTCGAACGCTTCGGCGCATTGGCCGACGCCGGGTGGTACGGAAGCTGGCGATACGGGCCGCCGCTGTACGTCACGTCGAGGCTCGAGGCCGACCCTCGATTCCAGGCGATCCGGGCCCGCCTCGTGGCGAACCGCGATGCACAGGTGAAGGAGCTCGAACGGCTGCGCAACTCGGGCATGAACGCCGCCGAGGCGCGTGCGGAGTATGTGGCGAAGCTTGCGACCGCGAAGGTGCGTTGACCTCGCATTCGAGCGCGAGCCGCCTGCGCGGTTAATCGAACGCCGGCGTGGCGCTCGTGGCGTCGGCGCGATGCGGCGTATGCGCCCCGTCGCTGGGGGAATTGCCGGGGTCGCCCGTCTCAGCGGAATCCAGCAACGGAGGGGTAGATGATGAATCTTGTGGGACGTTTTCCCGTCGTACTGGCCGCGGCGTGCCTTGCGATACCCGGCCTCGCGCTCGCCCAGTCGCGGATCGTGCCGCCGAACCCGGTCGAATTCGAGCGAGTGGCGCTGCGGCAGACCGTCGACAGCTGCGCGTTCGACGAGTTGCGCGTCAGTGTCGAGCTCGAAGGCCGCACGATCTTCGTGACCGAGCCGCAGAACCAGTGCCTGTTGCCGGGTCCCCCCGAGGTCGTCGACATCCAGCTCGGCGCGTACCCGAGCGGCGTCTATCGCGTCGAGATACGGCTCAGCGAAAGCCAGCCTGCGGTCGAGCGGCTCGAGTTCGAAGTACAGGGCATCGCGACGATCGCGATCTTCCCGCCGCCGCCGCATCCGATCGCGAACTACACCGGTCTTTGGTGGGATCGCAGCGCGCCGGGCTGGGGTCTTTCGCTGCACCAGGGGCGCATATACGACTTGTTCGGCGCGCTGTTCGTGTTCGGCACGAGCGGGGCGCCCGAGTGGTACACGCTGCAGAGTGGCCAGTGGCAGACCTCGACGCGCTGGGCCGGCGAGGTGCTGCGCTCGAGCGGGCCGCCGTGGGTGTCGGCGACGTTCAACGCGGGCCTCGTGTCGCACGCCGATGTCGGGAACGTCGTGCTCGACTTCACGATGCTGCCCGGCAACGAGGATCGCGCGCGGCTGTCGCTGACGATCGGTGGGACGACGCTGACGAAGACGATCGAGCGGATTCGGCTCTGACGAGCGGGGCGCGGCGGGACTGCATCTGCTGCGCTGCTGCCCAGAAGGTCGGGGCTGAGGCCCCTCCTACAGCGGACGAAACGGACGGTGCGGGCAGCTCTGGTCCCGTTGTGCGCGTTTCCACGTGACTGTAGGCAGGGCTCGCGTGAGCCCGCCCTCGATACGCGAACGGGAGATTGTTATGGGACGGCGACTCGACGATCTGCGGGCGCTTCCGGCATCGACGATTGCGGCGGTGATCGCGACGCACGTCGTGCTCCTCGCGCTGCTGCTGTGGGCATCGCTGCCGTACGTCTACACGCAGGTGATGCTCGCGGTCGAGCTCGTGATCTTCAGCCTCGCGACGGTTGCGCTGTACCGCGATCGCGCCGGGGAGCTGCTGGTCGACACGGTGAAGCTCGCCGCGGGCCTCGTGTTCATCCTCGCGTTCGTGATCGCCACATACGGCGTCACGCGCGAGGGCGGCAATGGCAAGGCCCTCGCGACGGCGCTGCAGAGCCTGCGCGAAGTCGGTGCGACCACTGCACTTTGGGCCGTGTGCTACATCGCGATCCACGCCGCGATCGCGCTGGGGCAGGCGTGGGCTGCGCCGGATCCCCGCAAGGCCTGGTTCGACAACGCGATGGCGGAAAGCGGCGCGACGTTCGTCGCGATGCTGATGATGGTTTTCGTCGCGGGCCTGTTCGGGCGCCCGATCGTCGAGCTGCTCCAGTCCGACGGTGCGCAGGTCGATGCGGACGTCGTGCTGGGATGCCTGATGGTCGCGGTGAGGTGCTTCATCGCGCTCGTCGTCGCCGTGGTCATGCAGCGCCGGCGGGGTGCCATGGTGCCGGGCGCTGCCCACGGGTGAACGCGCCGGCCCGGGGGTTTTGCTCCACGCGGACGGCCGCGACCCGGCACTAGAATCCGCGGGTGGACGCCCGCGCCCTGAGCCTTCGTTTCGCCCTCTACGTCGCGCTCTACGTCGCGGGCGCCATGATCGCGACGTGGTTCGTGGATCGCCCCGACCAGGTCGCGCTGATCTGGCCGTCGGCGGGGCTCGGCGTCGCAGTGCTGCTGCTGCACGGCGTGCGCTGGTGGCCGTTCATCGCGGTTGCGGTCGTCATCATCCACCTGACGATCTCGATCGTGCCGTGGAGCTTCGTCGGTTTCTCGCTCGCGGCGAATACGCTCTCGGCCGTCGTCGGCGTCGCGATCGTGCGCTGGCGGTTCCCGAACGCAACCGTCGTCATGTCGATGCGCACGGGCTTCGACCTGCTGCAGGCCGCGCTGGTCGCCGTGACGGTGTCCGCGCTGATCGGGGCGACGGGGCTCGTCGTGACGGGCATGGTGCCGGCCGCGAGTTTCGGAGAGGCGGCGATCAAGTGGGGGCTTGCGAACCTGTTCGGGATGATCACGGTCGGGACGACGGTGCTCGTGCTCGCGCAGCGCAGTGCGTGGAAGCAGGATCCGCTGATCGCGGGGCGCGCCGGTGCGCGCGAGCGCATCGCCTGGCTGCTCGCGCTCGTCGCCGCGACCGCCCTGTTCATCAGCCTCGGCGGTACGGGGGGCGGGTATGCGCTCGGCATGAGCGCGCTGCCGTTGACGGTGCTGCTGTGGGGCGCGGCACGGCTCGATCCGCTCTACAGCTTCGCCGGCACGATGCTCCTCGTCCTCGTCACGACGATGGTGATCGGGCTCGGCATCGGCGGCTACCAGACGCCGTCGTCGCTCGCCGACGTCGCGATCCTGATCGGTTTCATGAGCCTCGTCGCGATGATCCCGCAGATGGTCGCTGCGATGACGCACGAGAACCGGATCGCCGCGGCGAAGCTCGTGCGTCGCGCGACGACCGACGAGCTGACGTCGCTGCCGAACCGCGTCGCGTTCCAGCAGCGCGTCGTCGCGATGATGCGTGCGCACCCGGGCGAGTCGATGACGCTCGTCTACGTCGACATCGACGACTTCAAGGTAGTCAACGATACCGCGAGCCACGCCGTCGGCGATGAGCTGATCCGCGCGCTCGCGAGCGCACTGCGCACGGCGGTCGAGCCGGGCGAAGTGCTCGCGCGGCTCGGCGGCGACGAGTTCGGGCTGCTGTGGCTCGGGCATGAGCATGCGGAAGTCGCCCGGCGCACCCAGACGGTGCTCGATCTGATCTCGAATTTCCGATACGGCTCCGACGATCGCGTCATTGCGCCGACGGCCAGCCTCGGTGTCGTCGGATTCCACGCCGACACGGCGGACTTCGCGTCGTTGCTCGCGCGCGCGGACGCGGCCTGCTACACGGCGAAGGAGCTCGGCGGCAATCGCGCACAGCTCGCGGAGCTCGGCGAGGGCGCCGTCGAGGCGCAGACCACGTCGATGCGCTGGGTGTCGCGGCTCGCGCACGCGTTCGACGAGGACCACTTCGTGCTCTATGCGCAGAGCGTCGTGCCGCTGCACGCGACGCTCGAGCATCGCCGCGGCCTCGAGATCCTCGTGCGGCTGCGCGACCCCGCGACCGGCGAGATCCTGCAGCCGGCGGCGCTCGTGCACGCGGCCGAGCGCTTCAAGCTCGGCGTGAAGCTCGACCGCTACGTGCTGGACCGGACGCTGGCGTGGTTCGATGCGAATCCCGACGCGCTCGACCGCGTCGACAGCGTCGGCATCAACCTGACGGCCGCGACGGTCGAGAGCGCCGGCTTTGCCGCGTTCGTCGAGGAACGGCTCGCGCGCAGCGCGTTGCCGCCGCAGCGGCTGTGCTTCGAGCTCACCGAGACGAGCGCGGTGCGGGACCTGTCGCGAGCGCAGGAATTCATCCGGCGCGTACGCGCGCTCGGCTGCCGGTTCGCGCTCGACGACTTCGGCACCGGGTTCTGTTCGTTCTCGTACCTGAAGTCGCTCGACGTCGACTACTTCAAGATCGACGGCTCGTTCGTGCGCGACCTCGAGAGCTCGGCGCTCGCGCTCGCGGTGCTGCGCTCGGTCGCGAGCATCGCGCGCGTGCTCGACAAGCGCACGGTCGCGGAATGGGTCGAGACGCCCGCGCTGCTGCAACGCGTCACGGAGCTCGGCATCGACTACGCGCAGGGCTACGCGATCGACCGGCCGGTGCCGATCGAGCAGTGGTTTTCGCGAGAGGCGGTCGTTGCGTCGCGGATCGCGGGCTAGTCGACCCCAAATTCTGGAACCGCAGCGGAGTGCCGCATGGCCGTGTCGTTGACGATCAAGAATGTACCCGACCGTGTCGCTAGAGCGCTGCGCGTGCGTGCTCAGGCAAATACGCGCTCGCTGCAGGACGAGCTGCTGGCGCTGGTCGAGGCCGTTTGCCCGCCGTGTGATGCCGCGCTCGCGCCGTCGGTCCCGAGCGTCACGATCGCGCAGTTATGGCGTCGCGCGTGGCGCCTCGGGCCGTCCGCGTCGAGCGACTCGGCCGCGACCGTCAGGACGCTCCGCGACGCGCGAAGCGGTCGTTGATCCGTGGGGTCGCGTGTCAGCGCGTGCTCACCACGATTGCGAGTAACCGACGTACCAGAATCGTCCTGGCAGGTCGTAGAACGCACCCTGCAGCGATGCGTTCCCGGGCGCGACGAAAGGGGATTCGTCGAACGCATTGTTGACGCCGACGGTGAACCGCGCCTGCCACGGCGTGTTCCAGTAGAGCTGGAGGTCGACGAAGAATGCGTCTTCGACCTCGCGCTCGGGCGCAGCGTCGGCGCTTCCGTTCCCGTCGAGATCCACACGTCTGTCCGGCGCTTCGCAAAGCTGGCGAAATGATGGATCGCGCGACGCGTC
>DATLNY010000045.1:0-2960 GCA_035536495.1 Candidatus Saccharimonadia bacterium
CGCGGCCGTCGTGCGCGCGCCCGACGACGATGCCGTTCTCGATCGCGGGCGCGGCGATGACCTCCGACGGCACTTCCGCGCGCCAGAGCTCGTTGCCGGACGCCGCGTCGAGCGCGACGATCGCGCCGTCGAGCCCGCCGACCGCGACGACGCCGGCGCCGAAGCCTGGGCCGGAGCCCACGCGCTCCGTCAGCTCGACGTGCCAGACCTCGCGGCCGCTGCCGGCGTCGAACGCGCGGACGCCGCCTTCGATGTCGCTCGCGTAGATGCGGCCGTCGCCGTACGCGGGGCGCAACCTGAGCCCCGCCTTGCCCGCACCGTCGCCGAGATCGTGCGACCACAGCGAATCGATCGCGACGCTCGGCGTGATGTCGGTCAGCTCGGCCGGCGGCTCGATGTTGTCCTTGCTCGGCGACTTGAAGATGCCGCAGCCGGCAAGCGCCGCGGCGGCGGCCGCCGCGACGAACAGTACGTGGACGCGCGTCGATCGGATCATGACGGCTCAGCCTGCTTCGCGACGGCCGGTTGGGTCGCGAGCGCGCCGGTCGCGGGACTCGCGGCGTCGTCGCGCTTCATCTCGACGAAAGCGCGGCGCGGCGAAGTCGCGTCGAGCGCGGTCAGCGCCTCCTCGTAGGCGCGGCCGGCTTCATCCGTGCGCCCGAGCGCGAGCAGCGCATCGCCGCGCGTTTCGGCGGCCATCGCCTTGTAGGCGGTGCCGACGCCTGCTGCGAGATCGAGCGCCGCCTGTGCTTCGCCACCGGCGAGCCGCACGCGCGCGAGTCGCAGCGTCGCGAGGTCGCGGATCGGCTCGAGCTCCGCGTGCTCGCGTGCCCAGTCGAGGGATTCGGCAGCGCCCTTCGCGTCGTTCGCTTCGAGCTTGTGTTGCGCGTCGCGCAGCGCCGCGAACACCGCGTACGGCGTCCTGTCGAATTTGCCCCGAAGCTCCGCGCCGATCTTGTCGATCGCATCGGCGTCCTTCGCCTCGTAAGCGGCGACGAGCGCGGCGTACTGGCCCTGCGCCTGCCCCGCGCGCTCGACCTTCATCGCCTTCCACTGATTCCAGCCGATCAGGCCGGCGATGCCGACCGCGATGCCGATCAGGATCGCGTTGAGGTTCTGTCGCAGCCAGTTGCGCACGAACTCGCTCTGTTCGTGCTCGTCCATCATTTCGAGTGCCATGGGTTCTGCCGGTTGCGCAAGCTGCGCGGTCGAAGCGGGAATGATGCCACCGCGCGAGGCGGCAGGCACGTGGAACCGGCGCGAGTGCGCCGGCGTTGCGCTCAGCGCGGCGCGCCGTGCTTCGCGATCGCGACGCGGGCGACGTTCGAGCGCGTGTGGGGCGCGAGGTCTACGCGCACGCCGTCGACCGACAAGGTCGCGCCGCGCGTATTGCCGATGCGCAGGTTCGCGCCATCGCCGACTTCGTAGCTGCGCACCGCGCCCGCGGGCAGCAGCGCGTACTCGATGCGCGTGCCGTCGGCGCCGATCAGCTCGACCCAGCTCGGCTGCTCGAGCGTCAGCTCGACCTGCCGCGCCGCGGCGTCCGGTTCGATCTCGTCGGCTGCGCTGCGCATCGGCGCCATCGTCGCCATGACCGGCCGAGTCGGTGGCACGAGCGCGGGCAGCTGCGCGTCGGGCGGGCCCGCAAGCTCGACCTGCACGGGGTCGCTCGCAACGCTCGCCGCGGTGCCGCCGGTGGGTGCCGGTGCGGCCGCGACCGGAAGCGGGAGCTCGGCACTGCCGGCGTCGAGCCGCGTGAGCGCGGGTCGTGAATCCGGCAGCAGTGCGCCCTGGCGCGCCGCCCACAGCAGCGGAACGACGAATACCGCGGTCAGCACGCCATAGACGAGCAGCGTGCCGTAGCGCGCGCTGAAATGCTGCGAGCGCGAGATCGTGCGCGTCGCGACCAGCGTCGGCGGCGCTTCGCGCGCATGGGCGAGCGCGGCCGTGACGACGACTTCGGGCAAGCCGACGAGTCGCGCATAGCTGCGCAGGTAACCGCGCACGTACACCGCGGCGCCGATGTTCTCGTGGCGATCGTGCTCGATCTCCGCGAGCCGCGCCGAGGGGATCCGCAGCGAGCGCGCGACCTGCTCGAGCGACAGCCCGCGCGCCTCGCGCGCGTTGCGCAATCGCGCCCCGAGGCTCAGGGTCGGCACGCTCGCCGCAGCCGTCGATGCGGCGGCGTCGCGCTCGAACAGCGAACCGCTGACCAGTGCGGGAGCGCTGGGCTCGGGCTCGGCGTCGCCTTCGACCTCGGTGAACAACCTCGGCGCCGGCGGCACGTCGTCGCCGAGCCCGAGGTCGAGCTGGTCGATCGCGACATTGGGCTCCGCGGCACGCTCGCGTGAATTCTCTGGTGTGCTCATCGTGTCGCTTCTGGGTTCCGGTTCTTGAGGTTCTGCGCCTGCTCCGACTCCGGGTACTGCTGGAGCAGGCGCTTCTGGTAATCGCGGGCGGCACGGCGATCGCCGAGCCCCTCCTCGATCTGCATCGCGAGCAGCAGCGCGTCGGGCCCGGCGCGGCCGCCGGCGTCGTGGCGCTGGACGAACGCGCGGGCGCGGAAGTAGTCGCCCTTGCGATAGAGGATGTCCGCGAGCGCAAGCAGCGCGTCGGGCTGGTTCGGCGAGATCTGCAGCGCCTTGCGGAAGCTCTCCTCGGCGAGCTCGGGCTTCTTCCACTTCTGCGCGCAGGTGCCGCGGTTCGTCAGCGCGACCGCCGGCGTGTCGTAGAACGGGTCCTGCAGCGCGCGCGCAAAGAGTTTGTCGGCCGCCTCGGACTGGCCGCGCTTGCAGAGGAACGCGCCGTAGTTGTTGTTGACGACGCCGGTCTTCGGCGCGAGCTGGCTCGCGCGCTGGTAGTGCCTCGCGGCGGAGGCCGGGTCGTTGATCTTCTCGTACAGCACGGCCATCACCGTGTGCGCGTCCGGCAGCTTCGGATCGAGCTCGAGCGCGCGCTCG
>DATLNY010000046.1:0-4598 GCA_035536495.1 Candidatus Saccharimonadia bacterium
GGAAATGCTCGACGACCGCCGCGGGCCGGCGGCCGGCGAGCCAGTTGTCGAGGAGCTCGAGCATCGTGCGGGGCACGCCGGCCTCGTCGACGACCGCGCGGCCGTAGGTCGGCGCGTCGGTGCGCAGCGTCTCGTGGTCGCCGCACTGGGGCCCGAATACACCCGGCGGTTCGAGCGCCGACACGGGCCGCGGTTCCTCCGAGCGCGACGCGAGCGTCGCGAGCTCGAGCAGCTGGATCTCGGTCAGCGCGCCGTAGACCGCGGCGTCGACCGGCATACCCTGGTAGCGAAGCCGCGCGTCGAGCGTGTTGTCCATCACGAGTGGATCCTGCAGGTCGACCCGCACGAAGAACGGCGTCATGACGTGGTGCTGCAGCAGGTGCACGCCGTCGGCGCAGCGCCATTCGTCGCCGCGCGGCGCGTGGTAGTCCACGCACGATTCGTCGGTGATGCCGCGGCGGAACCCGAGCAGCGATCCGAACCACTGGCTGCGGACCTGCTTCTCGTACGTGCAGCTCGCCGTGTCTTCCGGGCCGCACGCGAGCGAGCCCCCGTGGTCGAGCCCCTCGTGCGAAAGACTGTACGACGTGTCGATCACTGCGGCATAGGTCGGCCCGCAGCCGTTGCCGTCGCAGCGCGACGACTGCGCGCGCAGCAGCGCACCGATGCGGTCGGCGTTCGTGCGCACGCCGGAGCCGCCCGCCGACGAGCCCGCGAACAGCACGCGGCGCGCGCCGTCGAGGTCCGGGAGCGCGACGCGCTCGCCGTTCGCGCCCGCATACGCGAGTTGTCCGCTGCGCAGCAGGTCGAACACCGCGTCGACGATGCGTGCGCCGAGCAGGTCGATCCGGTAGCGCTTCACGACGCCCTCGTGGACCGCCTCGGTCTCGACGTCCTTCGCGGTGCCGGCCCAGCCGTCCGAGCTGCAGTAGTAGACGAAGACGTGGTTCCAGCGCGCGAATGGATTGCGCGCGCCGGCGTCCTCGATCCCGCCGCCCGCGATCCCGCGCGCCGGCGCGAAGCGGCTCGAGAGCTTGTTCGCGCCGAAGTTGCCGTCGCGTCCGAGCCAGCGCGCGTGGCATTGCTCGCCCGAGTGGCACGAGCCGCCGCCCTGCAGGTAGACGACCCAGTCGTCGCGATGCGCAGCGTCCCTTGCGCGACGCACGTAGAACACCGCGGGCGAGCCGTCGGCGCAATGCGCGTCGGGATAGCGGTCGCCGGGCACGTCGACGCGGAACAGGTCGGTGCCTGGGGCGACAGCGCCTGCGCCAGGAATGCCCCGACCGAACGCCTCGGGCAGCGTCGGCAATCCCGACGCCTGGACGTGCGCAACGGCGAACAGGCCGAACAGGGCGAGCAACGCGGAAGACGCGGTGAATCGATGCATGGCGCGGGCAATGCCTCCGGGGTGGACTACCCAGGAGAACGCGGCGTCGCCGTGGCGGTTGACGCGCGCGCGTGCCCACGCGCGACCAGTTCGTGAAAGGCGGGTGAAGCCGCGCACGAGCACGCGCGATCGAAGCAACCGCATCGCACGCGCATTGCGTCGATGCCGCGGCTGCCGCCCGATCAGAACGCGAAGTCGAATCCCGCGAAGATCCGGTCGTATTCGAGCAGCGCCGGCACGGCCTGGTCGGCACCGCCGACGGCCCAGCCCTCGTCGCTGTCGTATCGCTCGAGCCCGATCACGAACGCGTGCGAACCGAAGTTGCGACGCAACGACACGCGCGCCGACCACGCGCCGAAGGTGCCGAGCCGGTAGTCGCTCGAATGATGCGCGTCGGCCGCGTCGGCGGCGTGCACCGGCGCGTAGAAGCGCGCCTCGTCCTGCGAGTGGTAGCGCAGCGCGGGGACGAGCCACCAGTGCGCGCCGAACCGCAGGTAGCACGCGAGGTCGAGCGTGTGCGCACGGACCGACCACGAGTCGTGCGAATAGCGATAGTCGAGATGCAGCGACGCGGTCTCGAACGCGCGCCGGTAGCGCGCGAGGTACGAGACCTGCGTGCGGTTGTCGGGCCGCGCATCGGGCACGAGCGAGGCGCCGACGACCGCGAGCTTGTAGGGATCGTCGAGGTAACCGCGCCCGAAGCCCGCCTGTACGCCGGCCTGCAGCGTCGAATGCCGGTCGAGCACCCAGGTCGCGCTCGTGACGGCCGACACCGTGTGCTTGTCCTCGCGCAGCACGCGGCTCATCGATTCGGCGTCGGTCGGCTCGATGACGTCGCGCGAGATGCTCGCGCCGTACGAAAGCGAGAGCTGCGGATCGATCGGCTGCTCGCGGCCGACGCCGAGCGACACCGCGCGATAGTCGTCCTCGCGCGACACCGACGCCGTCGCGCTCCACGCATCGGATGGCGCGTCCTCGCGCCGCATCGTGACGACGAGCTCGCGCCGGTGGTCCTCGATCGTCGCGCCGCTCATGACCTGGCGGAGCTCGCCGCCGGCGGCCGGCAGCACGAACCACGGTGACGAGCCGCTCATCGCCTCCTGCGTCGCGCGCACGTCGAGCTCGATCGTGTCGCGCAGCGGCGTCACGATCTTCACCTGGTGCGTGTCGATGCGGTAGCGGTCCGCGCTGCCCGACAGGACGCGGGCTGCAGGCAGCGGCTCCTCGTCGTACTCGGTGTAGCGGTAGTCGATCCGCGTTTCGGTCGCGATCTCGGCACGCGTCGCCGGTGCGCCGAGTGCGGCTGCGGCGGCGAGGAGTGCGGCGAGCGGATTGCGGTCTGTCGCGCTCATGAAGTCATCCTGACCTCAGTTACAACCGCAGCCGGCGCCGGCGGGGGCGAGCGAGCCCGCGACGGCTTCCTTGCTCGAGTAGGTGTGCTCGCGCATCGCTGCGTCGAGCGCGTCGGGATCGAACTGCATGTCCCAGCGCGCGAGCCGCCCCCGCTCCCACGGCGCGACCTGCTGCGTCGCGCAGCCCGCGAGCAGCCCGAGCAACATGAGCGCGACGAAACGAACGGCGAGGTCAACCGGCCGGCGCATCGCAGGCGCTCTCCTTCAGCAGCGACTCGATCTTCGCGCGCAGCGCCGGAAGCTCCTGCTTGCGGAAGCCCGCCTGGCGCGAGCGGATCGTGCCGTCGCAGCCGACGAGGTAGGACGAGGGCATGCCGCGCACGCCCCAGGCGCGCGCGCTGTCGCCGGCCGCGTCGCGCACGACGACGATCGACAGCGGGGTCTCGGCGAGGAATCCGCGCGCATCTTCGGCGGACTCGTCGAGATTGATCGCCACGACGTCGAAGCCGCGTGGCGCGAGCGATTCGTAGAGCGCGTCGTAGGCCGGCAGCGAATGCCGGCAGGGCGTGCACCAGGACGCCCAGAAATCGACGAGCACGACGCGGCCCGCGAGCGACGAGAACGCGAACGCCTCGCCGCCGTCGAGCCGCGGCAACGTGAACGCCGGCGCGTCTTGGTCGTCACTGCGCACGCCGGGCGCGAGCAGCACGCCGAGCATCAGTGCGCAGCAGGCCAGGCGATCGCGCATCGAATTCATGTGCATGCCGTCCCGTCAACGCACGAAGGCGATGTCCGCTGACACGCGCTCAACGCGCGCAAGCCGCGAGAGCCGAGTCACGGCCGCATTGCAGGACCTGCGCGAGCGTGCGCTCGGGCCAGGCGCGCAACGCCGCGCGCACCCGCGCGGGGGATGCGTCGGGCACCGTTTCGCGGTAGAGCGCAGCGGCGCCCGATACGTGCGCGGCCGCAATCGAGCTGCCGCTTGCGAAATCGTAGCGATCGCCCGGCAGCGTCGTCAGCACGTCCTTGCCGGGCGCGCGCACTGCGCCGGGCTCGTCGCGCTCGTGCTCGACGACGGCGAGCACCGATGCGAGGCCCGCCGGGAACGCCTGCGCGACCGCGAAGCCCGGCGGCACCGCCGCGACGACGACGATGCCGCGGGTTTCCGCGACCGCGAGGAGCCGCGCGAGCAGCGGGTCTTCGGGCCCCGCGAGGCTCAGGTTGATGACGCCGGGCCTCGCCGCGAGCGCGGCGTCGAGCGCGCGCGCGAGCGTGTAGGAGTTGCAGGCCGTGTGGCCGCCCTCGTCCCAGCACGCGCGCAGGTCCGACAGGCGCGCCTCCGGCGCGACACCGGTGATCCCGACGCCGTTGTCGGCGCGGGCGCCGATGACGCCCGCGACGCCGGTGCCGTGCGTGCCACGCTCGCCGCCGCCGACGAAATCGCGGCCGCGCTCGAGCGCCCCGCGCAGGTCGGCGTGCGTCGCATCGACACCGGAATCGATCACGGCGATGCGGATGCCGCGTCCGCGCGCGACGCGGTGCGCTGCGGCGAGCTCGCCGCTCAGCGCGGCCGGCTGCAGGTCGCGGTAGGGATCCGGACGCATCGCCTGCGCCTCGAAGCGCTGCATCGGTTGCGCCGACTCGACCCGGGGATCGCGCGCGAGCGCGACGAGCGCGCGTTCGCGCGCCGCGCCGTCGCGCGCCTCGAAGACCTCGCACCAGACCTCGAGCGCGCGCATTGTCCAGCCGTCGACCCGTCGCAGCGCATGCTCGCGCGCGATCCGGTCGAGCACGCCCTCGAGCGCGACCGGCCCGCCGTAGCCCGCGGGCCGGCGGTAGGCGCCGGCGCCGCCGACGGC
>DATLNY010000047.1:0-5154 GCA_035536495.1 Candidatus Saccharimonadia bacterium
GCTGCTGGCGTCCGATGGCACGGCGAAGAGGTCGAGGTTCGTCGACCACGCTTCGGTCTTGCCTGCGATCCGCGCGGCGAACACGACGGTCTTGCCGTCGGGCGAGAACGTGTACTCCGCGTCGTCGCCGAACGGCTTCGACGGGACGTCGCCGTCGATGCCCTTCGTGACCCAGGCGGGTTTCGCCTCGGTCTTGCCCGACGCGTCGAGATCCGCGACGAACAGCTGCGAGCGCGTGCCGTTCTTCCACGTGTCCCAGTGGCGGATGAAGAGATCCTCGTATAGAACGCCGCTCGTCTTCGACTTGCCCTTCTCGTCGAGGCGCGACTTCGTGCACGCGAGCTCGGCGCAGTCGGCGAACACGTCGAACGTCACGGCGAGCTGGCGCCCGGTCGGTGAAACGGCGAACGAGCCGACGTCGAGCGGATAGTCCGTGACCTGGCGCGCATCGCCGCCGGACAAATCCACGCGCCAGACCTGGTTCGTGCCGCCACGCGCGGAAAGGAAATAGACGCTGCGCCCGTCGGGCGACCAGCGCGGTGTCGTCGAGCTCGTACCCTTCGTCGTGAGGCGCTTCGGCGCGCCGGCGCCGTCGAGCGCGCGCAGCCAGATCGAGTTGACGCCCTTGTTCGCCTCGAGGTCGGTCTCGCGCAACTGGAATGCGACCGACTTTCCGTCCGGCGAGACGCGCGGATCGCTGACGCGGTCGAACATGACGAGGTCGCGGACGTCGAGGCCGCGGGGCTTGGTCGAAGGACTCGTCTGTGCCGCGGCGACGCCGCTGACGACGAGTGCGAGGGCGAGGACTGGAAGGCGCATGGCGTATCCCGAATTGCGGAAACGCGATGTTAGGACACCAGCCTCCCCGTAGGAGGGGCCTCGGCCCCGACCGGGGCCTCGGTCGGGGCTGAGGCCCCTCCTACAGGGGCACGAACCGGCGTCTTGCGTACGTCGGCCACGACAACGACTCGGGCTACATTCCTGCGCGCCGGCGCGTGTCCTTCGCGGCGTCCTCGCGTCCCAGCGCTGTGTAGAGCGCGGCGAGCCGAGTCGCGGTGGCTTTCGCCGCCGCGTGCTTCGAGCCCTGGGCTTCGATGCGGATCGACAGCGTCTTCTCGTATTCGGACGCCGCGTGCGCGTCCTGTCCTTCGACATGCAGCAGCTCTGCGCCGAGCTCGAGCAGCGTCGCAATAACGCCGGGATCGGCCTTCGGCGCGACAGCGACGCGGGCCTTCGCCTCGTCGACGATCTGGCGCAGCGCGATCGTCGTCGCGTGCGCGGCGGCCGCCTCGCGCGCAGACACCGGGCCCTCGTCCGTTGCACGCGATTCCGCGCCGCCGATGCGCCGCAGCGCGGCGAGCTCGCGCCGGGCCATCCTGGTCCCCGGCGCGTCGTCGCCGAGCAGCTGCACGCGCAGGGCGAGCACTTCGGACCACGATGCCGCGGCGCGATCGAGCGCGCCGGCACAGAGCGCGTTTCGCGTACCCGCGTGCAGCATGCGCACGTAGCGCGATTCGGCGCGGTCTTCGACGGGGTACGCATCGGCCGCCGCAGCGTAGGCATCGATCGCCTCGCGGCAGCGCGATTGCGCCTCGAGGTTCGCGCCAAGCTCATCCGCCGCCACCGACGCCATCCACGACGGGCGGCCGTACGTGGCTTCGTGGCTCGCGAGCACGCGTCGCCGCAGCGGTTCGCCGAGCTTCGGGCGCGAGGTCCGTTCGTAGAATCCGGCGAGTCGATCCGCGACGGAGGCCGCACCCGGCGCATTGCCCGCGGCGTCCAGCAACGCGAGCGCGCGCCGCAGCAGCGTTTCGGCCTCGTCGTCCGCGTCGGACGCCTCGCGCACTTCCGCCAGCGCCTCGAGATAGTCGGCCAACTCCTGCGCGTCCGACGGCAGCGCCTTCACCGCGATCGCGTGTGCGGATTCGATTGCGCGATGCCGCTCGTCCTCGCGCTGCTGCAGCTGGAGCACCTTCGCGAGCGCGAGCAGTGCCTCGGCATGATCGAGCGTGTCGCGGCGCGCCGGCCCGGCGTTCGCCGCGATCCGCGCGCGCGCGACGCGCTCTGTCAGCGCGTCGTAACGCGGCGGGAACAGGGAATCGAACAGCCCGCGGAGATGGGCGCTCTGCAGCTCCGGCCGCGCCTTGCCGTAGCGCTCGATCGCCTCGAGCGTTCGACCCCAGGTCGCCTCGGCGTCGCTCGTGCGGCCCGCGGCGACGTGTACCGAGGCGAGCTGGTTCAGCGAGCCGACGAGGTCGGTCCAGCGCGGCGCGCGCGGACCGTCCATGCCCGCCGCGGCGGCCTTTTCCGCGTTCGCGACCGCGCGTTGCGCGAAGGCCGCGGCATCGTCGTGGCGGCCGAGCTCGACCAGCGCCATCGACAGCAGGTTGTAGCTCTGCTCGCGATCGGGATCGAGCGGCGGCAACACGCGCTCGCGGATCGCCATGCCGGCGCGCAGCCCCTTCTCGGCCTCCGCCCATCGCTCAGTGTTCATGTCGATCTCGGCGAGAAGCGACCATGCGTCGGCGGTGCGCCGGTCGTCGTCGCCGAAGCGCTCGCGCGCGAACGCGAGCGCCTCGACCGCGCGCCCGCGCGCGGCGTCGAACTCGCGGTGCATCGCAAGCTCCACGATGGCGTCGTTGTAGGCAGTCCACGAGGCCACGTCGAGCACAGGCTCCGCGACGACGGGCGCCGCTTCGCCGGCTCCTACGGCGGCCGCGAGCAGCAGGGCGGCGAGCATCAGCGCGCACCCTTCGCGCCCGCGCGCCATTCGGCGAGCAGGCGCTGCGCGGCGGCGCGGTGCTGCGGCGAGGCGCCGCGCGTGACGTCGCGCAGGTCGGCCTGTTCTTCCGTTTTGCCGGCCTCGACGGCGAGCGTGAACCAGACGATCGCGAGCGCGGGGTCGTAGAACAGGTCGGAGCCGTAGCGATGGTCGTGCGCCCAGCTGCCGAAGCGATCGCCCGGTTCGTCGCCGACCGCGCGCCGGAACAGCGCGGTGGCGCGCGCGACGTCGGCCTTCGTCGCGAGGCCGTTGAAGTGCATGTAGCCGAGCAGGTACGCCGCGTCGCGTGCGGCGGCGGCGTCGTCCTTCGACGCGGCGGCGCGCTCGAGCCAGCGCATCGCCGGTGCCGCGCCCTGGTCGGGCGCGAAATCGCGCAGCATTGCGTCGGCGAGTGCGAGCTGCGCCGGCGCGCTGTCCTTCTTCGCCGCGCGTTCGAGCCAGGCGCGCGACGCCTCGCGCGCCGCGGCGTCGGGATCGCCCTCACGCAGCAGCGCCGCGAGATCGACCTGGGCGGCGACCCGGCCGGACTCGGCGGCGCGCGTCATCCACGCGATCGCCTCGGCGCGATCGCGCTTCACGCCGCGACCGTAGCGGTACATGCCGGCGAGCTCCTCCTGCGCGTCCGCGTCACCGGCCTCCGCGCGGTTGCGGATGCGCGCGACTTCGTCGGTCGCCACGGACGCGAGCTGCTCGGTTTCCATCGTGAGGTTCGCAAGCCGCAGCGAGGCGGACAAGTTGCCCTGCTGCGCGGCGAGCGTGAGCCAGCGCTTCGCCGCCGCGGGATCGGCCTTCACGCCGACGCCGTCCGCATAGCGCACGCCGAGCTTGCCCTGCGCGTCCGCCTGCCCGGCGTTGGCCGCCACGACGAGCCACTGCAACGACTTGTCGGCATCGGCGGCGACGAGCTTGCCGTCCTCGTAGGTCGTCGCGAGCACCAGGCCCGCCTGGCCGTAGCCCGCCTTCGCCGCGCGCTCGAGCCAGCCGATGCCGGCGGGCACGTCCTTCTCGACCAGGCCGTCCTCGCCGAGCAGCAGCACGCCGACGTTGTATTGCGCGATGGCGAGCCCCTGGTCGCCCGCGAGCTTGAACAGCGCGAGCGCGGCGGCGGCGTCCTTCGGCATGCCGTAGCCGCGCAGGTGCATCGTCCCGAGCGACGCCTGGCCGTTGGCGTCACCGCCGTCCGCGGCGCGCTTGAACCACCGCGCGGCCTCTGCGTAGTCACGCGTCACGAGCTGCCCCTCGTAATGCAGCGTGCCGAGTGCGAGCTGCGATTGCACGAACCCGCGCTCGGCGGCGCGCCGCAGCAGCCGCAGCCCTTCGTCGACGCTCGCCTCGACGCCTTCGCCGCTGAAATGCAGCGATGCGAGGTTGTGGATCGCCTGCGTGTCGTCGCGCTCGGCCGCGCGCCGGTACCAGCGCACCGCTTCGGTGACGTCCTTCTCGACGCCGAGGCCGTTGAGGTAGAACGAACCGACCTCGCTGGTCGCGCGCAGGTGGCCGGCGTCGGCGGCCTTGCGCATCAGCGCAAACGCCGCGGGGAAGTCTTTCAGCGCGAACTTCGCGAGCGAGGCGTCGTACTCGGCCTGCCCGGCGGAGGGCGATGCGGCCCGGGCCATGCCGAGGGCGACGAACAACAGGCACGCTCCGACCGCGAGACGCACGCGCCAGCCAGGCAGTGACATCGGACACCTCCGTGAATGCCCCGGACTCCTGTCGAAGGTAACGCGGTCGCGCCGCGGCTTGGGACATCTTTCGCGGCGACGATCGCCGATCTCACCAGCAACCATCGGCGAACGGGCGGGAAGGATCGCTTGGCGGTCGCCGGATCGTTCGTCGACGCCCGCGGCTGCCGGGCGTGCGCGCTGCCGGCGTCTTGGCGGGCACGGTTGACCGTCGCGGGGCGAGCGGCCACGCTTCCCCGCGGAGGATTTCCCGCATGAACATCTGGTTCGCACGCCTCGGCTGGGCGCTCGTCGCGCTCGTCGGCGCGCTCTGCCTCGGGCGCATCGCGCTCAATCGCGGCGAGTCGATCTCGGCGATCTGGCTGCTCGCGGCGGCGCTCGCGACGCTTGCGATCGCGCAGCGGTTCTACGCGCGCTACATCACGCTCACGGCGCTCGGGGTCGATCCGTCGCGCGCGACGCCCGCGCATCGGCGCAACGACGGCCTCGACTACGTGCCGACCGACCGCGTCGTGCTGTTCGGCCATCACTTCGCCGCGATCGCGGGCGCGGGTCCGCTCGTCGGCCCCGTCCTCGCCGCGCAGATGGGATACCTGCCCGGCACGCTGTGGCTGCTCGCCGGCGTCGTGCTCGCCGGGGCGGTGCAGGACTGCGTGATCCTGTTCCTCTCGACCCGCCGCGACGGCCGCT
>DATLNY010000048.1:0-10076 GCA_035536495.1 Candidatus Saccharimonadia bacterium
CTGACGTTTCGCCGGGAGGACCGCAGCCCGTGCTGCCGGCCGAATCGACCGTCAACGCGTTCCTCGACTTCACGCGCGCAGCGGGCTCGCTGCCACTGCTGACGATCCCGACGATCCAGTACATCGCGAACGACGTGCGCAGCAAGTCCTGGTCGTTCTCGGTGGCGAAATACGGCGCGCAGCTGTCGAGCGAGTGCACGATCTACGGCAATCCCCCCGTCGGGACGCATTTCTGTTCCTACGATTCCGGCGACGGCCGCTGCGATCCCGCCGTCAACACCACGGGATTCTGCACCGGGCCACGCGCCGGCGGCGATGCCGTCCACCTTCGGACGATCCGCAACGACCCGCTCGACGTCAACAAGCTCAACACCCCGCAGAACGCGATCGACTGGATCGCGCACCTGCAATCGCGCTACGGCCTTGCCGCCGCCGGCGGCATCCGTCACTACGCGCTCGACAACGAGCCGGGTCTCTGGCGCTCGACGCATCGCGACGTCCATCCGGACCCGTCGAACTACGACGAGATCTGGACCCGCTCGCGCGATTTCGCCATCGCGATCAAGCAGCAGGATCCGGGCGCGCAGACCTGGGGCCCTGTGCCCTGGGGCTGGTGCGAGTTCTTCACTTCCGAAGCCGACCTCGCGTCGTCGGGCCTCTGCGGGCCAGGCAACTTCAACCACCCCGACCGCGAGGCACACGGCGACCAGCCGTTCCTCGAGTGGTACATCGACCAGGTGTGCGAACACCACGCCGCGACGGGCGTGCGCGTGATCGATTGGCTCGACATCCACTACTACCCGCAGAGCGACGGCGTCGTCGCATTCAACGGGGTCGAGGGCAGCGCCGCGGTCCAGGCGCTGCGCCTGCGCTCGCTGAAGGAGCTTTACCACCCGACCTACGTCGCCGAGAACTACATCGGCATGCCGGTGCGGCTGATCCCGCGCATGAAGGCGCTGATCGCGAATTCCTGTCCGGCGCTCGCCGACCTGAAGCTCGCGATCACCGAATACAACTGGGGGCCAGACGCCTCCGCAACGGGTGCGCTCGCACAGGGCGAGATCCTCGCGATCTTCGGCCGCGAAGGCCTCGACGCGGCGATGCGCTGGGTCATGCCGGGAGCGAACTCCGCGGTCGAGCAGGCGTACCGGTTGTTCCTCGACTACGACGGCGCCGGCGCGAAGGTCGCCGGCGACAGCGTGCGTGCGGTCTCCAGCAACGTCGACGAGGTCGGCGCGTATGCCGTCGATTCGCCGCAGCGTACGTTCGTGCTGCTGTTCAACAAGGCGACCGACACGCGGATGGCGAACCTCTCGTTCGCGCAGGCGCGCAGCGGCGCGTACACGCTGTTCCGCTACGCGAACGCCGGCGCGCTCGCGCCTGCCACCGGCGGCACGGTCGCTGGCACGGCGATGTCGCTGTCCTTGCCCGCGCGCTCGGCGACGCTCGTCGTGCTGCCGCAGTCGGCGGCGGGCGACGCGCTGTTCTCGAACGGCTTCGAATAACGTCGCGGTGGTAAAACGTCGGCTCCGCATACGCGAGGACTCGTCGATGCGCTATCCCTCCGCCGCGTGGCTGCTATTTGCAGTCGCCGCCGCGGCCCCGGTCGCCGCCGCGCCGACCGCGTCGGTTGCAGGCGTCGTCAACGCGCGCATCTGGACTGGCGAGCCCGATGCGCCGTGGGCGAGCGCGATTGCGCTGGACGGATCTCGGATCGCGGCAATCGGTACCGACGCCGAGATCCGCGCCGCCGCGGGCGACGCGCCGCTGCTCGATGCCGGCGGCCGCCTGCTCGTGCCCGGTTTCATCGACACGCACGTGCATTTCATCGAAGGCGGCTTCCGGCTCACGCAGGTCCAGCTGCGCGATGCAGCGGAGCGCAAGACGTTCGGCGCGCGGATCGGCGCGTTCGCGCGCGACGTTCCGGAAGGCACGTGGATCACCGGTGGCGACTGGGACCACAGCCTCTGGGGTGGCGAGCTGCCGACACGCGCGTGGATCGACGCCGTCACGCCGAAGCATCCGGTCTGGGTCAATCGCCTCGACGGCCACATGGCGCTCGCGAACTCCGCTGCGCTCGAGGCCGCCGGCATCTCGCGCACGACGCCGGACGTCGAGGGCGGCGAGATCGTCCGCGATGCCGACGGCGAGCCGACCGGCGTGCTGAAGGACAACGCGATGTCGCTCGTCGAGAAGGTCGTGCCGCCGCCGTCGCCGGCGATGCGCGACCGCGCGCTTCGTGCGGCGATGAAGCACGTCAACGCGCAGGGCGTTACCTCGGTCCACCACCTCGGCGGCTGGAACGAGCTCGCGACGCTCTCGCGCGCGACGCCTGCGCAGCGCACCGTTCGCGTATACGCCGCGGTGCCGCTGTCGGACTGGCAGCGCCTTGCGCGCGAGGTGCGCGCGAAGCGCTACGGCGGCGCCGACGGGCGCGGCGACGAGTGGCTGCGCGTCGGGCTCCTCAAGGGATTCGTCGACGGCTCGCTCGGATCACACACGGCGGCGTTCCACGAGCCGTTCACCGATGCGCCGGACGACCGCGGGCTGATCGTTACGCCCGCCGCCGACCTCGAAGCGTGGATCGGAGGCGCCGACCGTGCCGGGCTGCACGTCGCCGTGCATGCGATCGGCGACCGCGCGAACGGACTCCTGCTCGACCTCTACGACAAGGTCGCGCGCGGCAACGGCCCACGCGATCGCCGCTTTCGCATCGAGCACGCGCAGCACCTCGCGAAGCCCGACATCGCGCGTTTCGCGAAGCTCGACGTCATTGCGAGCATGCAGCCCTATCACGCGATCGACGATGGCCGCTGGGCCGCGAAAGCGATCGGCCCGCGGATCGCGACGACCTACGCGTTCCGCGATCTCCTCGACGCGGGCGCACGCGTCGCGTTCGGCAGCGACTGGTACGTCGCGCCACCGACGCCGCTCGAAGGCATCTACGCCGCCGTCACGCGGCGCACGCTCGACGATGCGAACCCGGGCGGCTGGGTTCCGCGCCAGAAAATCGCCGTCGAGGAAGCGCTTCGCGCCTACACCGCCACCGCGGCGTATGCCTCGTTCGAGGAAAACCTCAAGGGCACGCTCGCGCCGGGCAAGCTCGGGGACTTTGTCGTGCTCGACCGCGACCTGTTCGGAATCGCACCGGAAGCGATCCGCGATGCGAAGGTCGCGCTGACCGTCGTCGGTGGCAGGCCCGTCCACGGCAGCCTCCCTGGCGCACGGCTTACGCGGTAGGGGCCGGTCGCGCCGGAAATCAGGCGCCATCGCGTCCACCGGACGACCGGCCTCGCTACACTCGAATCCGTGCAGGCCACCGAACTGCCGCTGTTCCCGCTGTCGACCGTGCTGTTTCCCGGCGGTCGGCTCGACCTCCGCATCTTCGAACGGCGCTATCTCGACATGGTGCGCGACTGCGCGCGCTCGGGATCGGGCTTCGGCGTCTGCGTCATCGTGCGCGGAAACGAAGCCGGCGAGCCCGCGATCCCCGCGGCATTCGGCACGGTCGCGAAGATCACCGATTTCTCGACGCTGCCCGACGGTCTGCTCGGCATCACCGCGCGCGGCGCTCAGACATTCCACGTCGAGCGCACGCGCGTGCGCGATTCGGGCCTCGTCATCGGCGAGATCTCGCTGCGCAGCGAGGGTGCGCCGATCCCGGTTCCACCAGAATTCGGCGTGCTCGTGACGATTCTCGAGCGCCTGGCGGACCAGTTCGGCGGCGAGCTCGCCGCGTCGGAGCGCGGGTGTTTCGACGACGCGAGCTGGGTGGGCTATCGCCTCGCGGAGGTGCTGCCGCTCACGCTCGAGGAACGCCAGCGCCTGCTCCAGACGCCCGATCCGCTCGCGCGACTTCAACTACTTGCCGACTGGTTGCCGCGATTCCAACGTGCGTAGTGGTCGCGCCGATCACGCGACGCAAGGCACCGGGTTCCGGCTTGCGCCGGAATGACGGCGCGTGGCGGCTACCCCACGGAGCGGACGATCTCCATCGCCAACACTACGCGAAAAGAAAATGGATTCCCGCTTGCGCGGGAATGACGGGGGGAGGCGGTGGAGGCGGGCGACGATCTCCCCGAGCGGTAGCGGGGTACCCCCACGCGAGGCGGGACGCTAGAATTACGGGCTTTTCACGCCTGCTGCATCCCTAGGAGTCCCGCAAATGCCCGTCAAGGTCGCGATCAATGGCTACGGCCGCATCGGCCGCAACATCCTGCGCGCGCTGTACGAGTCGAATCGCACCAGCGAGATCCAGATCGTCGCGATCAACGACCTCGGCGACGCGGAGACGAACGCGCACCTCACGCAGTACGACACCGCGCACGGCAAGTTCCCGCACGAGGTGTCGGTCGACGGTGGCGATCTCGTCATCAAGGGCGACCGCGTCAAGGTGTTCGCCGAGCGCGATCCCGCGAAGCTGCCGTGGGGATCGCTCGGCGTCGACGTCGTGCTCGAGTGCACGGGGTTGTTCACGAGCAAGGCGAAAGCGTCCGCGCACATCGCCGGCGGCGCACGCAAGGTCATCATCTCGGCGCCGGGCGAGAAGGACGTCGACGCAACGGTCGTCTACGGCGTCAACCACGACACGCTCAAGGCCTCGCACGAGGTCATCTCGAACGCGTCGTGCACGACGAACTGCCTCGCGCCGCTCGCGAAGGTGCTGCACGAGAAGATCGGGATCGTGCACGGGCTCATGACGACGATCCACGCGTACACGAACGACCAGGTCCTCACCGACGTGTTCCACAAGGACCTGCGGCGCGCGCGCTCGGCGACGATGTCGCAGATCCCGACGAAGACCGGCGCCGCCGCCGCGGTCGGCCTCGTGCTGCCGGAGCTCAACGGCAAGCTCACGGGCTTCTCGATGCGCGTGCCGACGATCAACGTTTCGGTCGTCGATCTTTCGTTCGTCGCCGCGAAGGCGACGACGAACGCCGAGATCGACGCCGCGATCGAGGACGCCTCGAAGGGCGCGCTGAAGGGCATCATCGGCATCAACCGCAAGCCGCTCGTTTCGGTCGTCTTCAACCACGACCCGCGCTCGGCGATCTACGACGCGACGCTGACCCAGGTCATGGGCGGCACGCTCGTGAAGGTTTGCGCGTGGTACGACAACGAGTGGGGCTTTTCGAACCGCATGCTCGATGTCACGCGCGCACTGGTTGCGGCGAAGTGATGCCCACTTCGTCCGGGGATGGACCAATCCGCGCGCTCGCCGCCGAGAATGGAGACTGACATGGCACCGGTCGCGTTGGAGGACACGAGGGTGCCGGTGAGGTTCAAGCTCGCCGCGCTGTGGACAAGCCTGATGTTCTGCTACATCTACTGCGACTACTTTCAGTTGTACGTGCCAGGCAAGTTGCAGGACATGCTTGATGGAGAAATGGGACTTGGAGCCGTGACACAGCAAATGCTGGTTGGCACGTCCGTCCTGATGGCAGTTCCGAGTCTCATGATCATTCTCTCCATGGCGCTGCCGGCAACGTTCAGCCGTTGGCTCAACGTGGGTGCCGGACTCTTCTACGCCGCGATCATGCTGCTGATCCTGGTTGGCGGTGCATGGGCGTTCTACATGCTGTTCGCAACGATCGAGATCATTCTCGCCCTTCTGGTGGTTTGGTACGCATGGCGCTGGCCGCGTCAGTCGACGAGCGCGACCTGACGATTACTCCAGGACAACCTGCGACGCCGCGCCATCAGCGCGAAGCAGGCGCGCCCGCGAGACTGCCGCGCGTCCACGCCATCAGCACGAAGTAGATGAAGCCCGCAGAGAGCGCACGCTCGGGATCGTCGATCCAGATGCCGGTCCCGGGCAGGTCGAGCGACGCGCGCGTCGCCTCGTCGAGGCCGAGCTCGGGGATCGGCAGGAACAGCGTCGCGAACACCGTCGTGAGGTAGAGGAACACCGACGTCGCCCAGATCGCTCCGCCGTGCATGTCGGATTCGCCCGGCGCGCGCGTCAGCAGCGGCATCATCTTCGCGAGCAGCAGGAACGCGAACGACACGAGCGCCCACCACATGCCGAACACGAGGCAGAAGGTCGCGGCGAACACGAGGTAGAACAGCGCGAATCCCGCGAGCGGGACCGCGAGCGAACGAGCGGGGGGCTCCGTCGCTGCAGCAGCGGCCTGGTGCGCGGTCTTCGCATTCTTCGACGGATTCTTCGGGGCGCCGTCGCCCGCGAGCATGCCGCCGGCGTGCACCGCGAGGAACTCGAGCAGGAACGTCACGAACATCGCGCGTACGAACGGAATGCCGACCGTGTGCGGTACCACCCACGCAAACCCGAACCCGACCGCGGTTGCCGCATCGGGCAGCGCCGCGAGCCAGGCGCGCAGTCGCGGTGTCACGTCCCCGGGCCGTCCAGCGGCGCGCCGACCGCGGCGCGCATGAGGCGGTCGCGCACGGCGGCCCAGTCGGGCGTGTTCGGCGGCGCCTCGATCACGATGCGCTCGACCGCGAGCGCATCGAGCGCGCGCAGCGCGCCGTAGAGCGCGTGCGCGTAGTCGTCGGGCGTGGTTCCCGCGACGATCCCTTCGACGGCACCGGGCTGCGGCGCGCGCGAAAGCGCGGCGACGCGACGACCGGCGTCGCGATGCGAGGCGAGCCGGTTCGCGAACGCGTCACTCGCGACGAGCTCGATCGGCGTGCTCGGCGCGTAATGCGCGGCATGCGAACCCGCGCTGCGCGGGCTCGCGGCGACCGCGCCGCTCTCGATCGTCCCGATCGCGGCTTCGAGCTCGGCGCGCGTGATCCGGCCCGGCCGCAGGATGCGCGGCGTGTCGCCGGACACGTCGACGATCGTCGATTCGATCCCGACGGCGCAGTCGCCGCCGTCGAGCACGATCGGCACTGCGTCGCCGAACTCGTCGCGAACGTGCTGCGCCGCCGTCGGGCTCACGCGGCCGTAGCGATTCGCCGACGGCGCGGCGAGCGCACGGCCGTAACGCGACAGGACTTCGCGCGCGAGCGGATGCGACGGCACGCGTAGCCCGACCGTGTCCTGTCCGCCGGTCACCGCGTCGAGCACGTCGGGCTGGCGTTTCAGGATCAGCGTCAGCGGGCCCGGCCAGAATTCGTCGGCGAGCACGACTGCGGCGGTCGGCACATCGCGCGCCCAGCGCTCGAGCCAGTGGGCTTCGGCGAGGTGCACGATCAATGGGTGGTCGGCGGGCCGTCCCTTGAGCTCGAAGATCCGGCGCACCGCATCGGGATCCCGTGCATCGCCCGCGAGGCCGTAGACCGTCTCGGTCGGGAGTCCGATCGCCTCGCCGCGGCGCAACGCGGCGATGGCCTCGTCGATGCGCGACGCAGGTTCCATTGGCGCCTATCGTAGCCGCGCCGCACGGACAGGGAAGTCGAGCCGCCCGATGCGCGTACCTCCCGCGACGAACGCACCGCCTACAATGGCGGTCCTGTTCCCGGGAGCGCTCGATGACTTTCGTCCGGATGACCGACCTCGACCTCGCCGGGAAGCGCGTGCTGATCCGCGAGGATTTCAACGTGCCGCTCGAGGACGGGCGCATCACGTCGACGCAGCGGCTCGAGGCCGCGCTGCCGACGATCCGCGCGGCACGCGACGCCGGCGCGAGCGTCATCATCCTGTCGCATCTCGGTCGGCCGAAGGAAGGCCAGTACGACGAGCGCGCTTCGCTCAAGCCCGTCGCCGACTGGCTTTCCGAGGCGCTCGGCAACCGCGTGCCGCTGGTGCGCGAGTACCTGGACGGCGTCGAGGGCGCGTCGGGTCAAGTCGTGCTGCTCGAGAACTGTCGCATGAACGTCGGCGAGGAGGCGAACGACGACGAGCTCTCGAAGCGCTACGCCGCGATGGCCGACATCTTCGTGATGGACGCGTTCGGCACCGCGCATCGCGCGCAGGCTTCGACGCATGGCGTCGCGAAGCACGCGGCCGTCGCATGCGCGGGGCCGCTGCTTGCCGCGGAGCTCGACGCGCTCGCGCGCGCGCTGCACGAGCCGAAGCGCCCGCTGCTCGCGATCGTCGCGGGCTCGAAGGTCTCGACCAAGCTCGCGCTGCTGTCGAACCTCGCGACGAAGGTCGACCAGCTCATCGTCGGCGGCGGCATCGCGAACACGTTCATCGCGGCCAAGGGATACGGAGTCGGCAAGTCGCTGCACGAGGCCGATCTCGTCGACACCGCGCGGCGGATCCTCGCCGAGGCGAAGGCGCGCGGCGCGGAGATCCCGCTGCCGACCGACGTCGTCGTCGCTTCCGAGTTCAGGGCGGATGCGCGCGCGACCGTCAAGCGCATCGACGCGATCGCCGCCGGCGACATGATCCTCGACATCGGCCCGGCAACGGCTGCGTCGTATGCGAAGCGCATCGCGGCGGCCGGAACCGTCGTCTGGAACGGCCCGGTCGGCGTATTCGAGTTCGACGCGTTCGGCGCGGGCACGCGCGCGATCGCCGAGGCAATCGCCGCATCGAATGCATTCTCGATCGCCGGCGGCGGCGACACGCTCGCCGCGATCGAGAAGTACGGCGTCGAGGACCGCATCGGCTACATCTCGACCGGCGGCGGCGCGTTCCTCGAGTTCCTCGAGGGCAGGACGCTGCCGGCAGTCGAGATGCTCGAACAGCGGGCGCGCAGCTGATGGACTGGCGCGCGGTCGGCTACGGAATCGTCGCGGGGCTCGTCGTGTTCGCGCTGCAGGTCGTGATCGCGTTCGTCGTGCCGCTCGAGCGGTTCCCGGGCCTGCTCACTTACGTCATCGTCGCGAACCAGCTGCTGTCGGTCGCGACGTATGCGGTGGCCGGCGCGGTCGCCGGCAAGCTCGCGCGTCGCGCCGGCGCGCTGCACGGGATGCTGGCGGGATTCGGCATCGCGATCGCGGGCAGGATCCTCGGGGCGCTCCTCAATTACGTGCGCCACGGCATCGAAGGGGTGCAGGCCTCGTGGGCGGAGCCTGCGACGATCGCGGTCATGCTGTTCATCGGCGTCGTCGTCGCGTCGGTCGCGGGTGGAATCGCGAAGCGCCTCGTGCTGCGCAGGCCAGCGTCGGCGCCGACGGTCCGGACCTCGTGATAATTTCGCGACCATGACCCAGACACGCCGAACCAAGATCATCGCAACGCTCGGGCCTGCGACGGACAAGCCCGGCGTGCTCGAGCAGATCATGCAGGAGGGCGTCGACGTCGTCCGCATCAACCTCTCGCACGGCGGGGTCGAGGACCATCGCCGGCGCGTCGACGAGATCCGCGCGACCGCGAAGCGCCTCGGGCGCGAAGTCGGGATCCTGACCGACCTGCGCGGCCCGAAGATCCGCGTCAACCAGTTCGAGAACGGCAAGGTCGAGCTCGAGCCCGGCGATCCCTTCGTGCTCGACTGCAACTACGACGCGCCGCCGGGCACGAGGCACCGCGCCGGCGTCACCTACGCGAACCTGCGCAACGACGTGCGCCGCGGCGACACGCTGCTGCTCGACGACGGCCTCATCTCGATGCGCGTCGACGACGTCGTCGGCATGGAGATCCGCTGCACCGTGCTGATCGGCGGCACGCTGTCGGACCGCAAGGGCCTCAACAAGCTCGGCGGCGGGCTCTCGGTGCCGGCGCTGACCGATCGCGACCGTGCCGACATCGAGCTCGCCGCGTCGCTCGGCGTCGACTTCGTTGCGGTGTCGTTCGTCAAGACCGCCGACGACATGCACGAGACGCGCGCGCTGCTGCGCAAGGCCGGCTCCGGTGCCGCGCTCGTCGCGAAGATCGAGCGCGCCGAGGCGCTCGAAGTGCTCGGCGAGATCATCGATGCGTCCGACATCGTGATGGTCGCGCGCGGCGATCTCGGCGTCGAGATCGGCGACGCCGAGCTCCCGGGACTGCAGAAGAAGATCATCCGCGAGTCGGTCGCGCGCAACCGCGCCGTCATCACGGCGACACAGATGCTGCAGTCGATGGTCGATTCACCGATCCCGACGCGCGCCGAAGTGCTCGACGTCGCGAACGCGGTGCTCGACGGCAGCGACGCGGTGATGCTGTCGCAGGAAACCGCGGCGGGGAAGCATCCCGAGAAGGCGGTCGCTGCGATGCGGCGCATCTGCCTCGGCGCCGAGCG
>DATLNY010000049.1:0-5511 GCA_035536495.1 Candidatus Saccharimonadia bacterium
ATAGCCCCACGAGAACTTCGTCGGGAACCCGTCGACCTGCGTGATCGGATTGCGGCCGACGCCGCTCAGCACGTCGCCGCCCCCGCCGGTGTCGGTACCGTCGCCCTGGTAGCGCAGCACGCTCGGATCGGGAAGATCCCAGACGTTCGTCGCGCCGACTTCGGCGACGACGGCGAGCTGCTGCGCGCCGAGCGAGTTCGGGAACAGGCGCGTCGCGGTGATCTGCAGCTGGCTGACCTCGTGCCGCTCCCAGCCGCGGAACTCCTCGCCGGGCCGCGCGTTGCCGATCTGGCTCTGGAAGCGCAGGAACGAGTTCGGGATCAGCCCGTTGAGCGGCGACAGCCCGAAGAACAGGAGCTCGACGTCGTCGACCTGCAGCGGCACGTCTTCCTTGTACGAGAGCTCGCCCTGCAGCGCGACGCCGAGCTCCTCGAGCGTCGTGTTGAACGACACGCCGTACATCTTGATGTCCTCGGGGTACTCGATGAAGACGCGCGCGGTCGAAGGCGCGGACGTGCGCAGCGCGGTGCCCGAGATCAGCGGCAGGCGGCTGTGGTAGTTCATGAAAAAGAAGCCGAACTCGGTGTTCATCAGCGTCGGCGAGAAGTAGTGGAACGCGAGCCCGTACTGGCCGCCATCGTCGGGGTAACGGTCCTCGGCGCGCGGAATCGCGTTGCCGCAGGCCTGCGCGCGCAGCACCGCGCTCGTATTGATGACCGGGTTGTCGCTCGGCTGGCCGCCGTAGCAGACGTCGTAGAAACGCTCGGGATTCAGCACCGGCTGCGGCACGAGGCCGAAGCCGAGCATCGCGTAGGTGCCGCCGAGCGTCGCGAAATCGTTGGTCGCGAAGTACGTGCCGACCGGATCGGGCTCGGTCTGCTCGAACTCGAACAGGTACAGCGCCTCCATCGAGAAGTTCTCGTTGAAGTTGTACGAGCCGAAGATCATGTCGACCGGCAGGAACGCTTCCTTGAGCTCGGCGCCCGCGACGCGCAGCTTCGAGACGTCGATCGGGTTGATGATGTTGATGCCGTTCTGGATGAACGTGCTCTCGCCCCAGCTCACGACCTGGCGGCCGAGCCGCGCGCTGCCGTCGCCGGGGCCGAAGTCGAAGTTGTAGAACACGAACGCGTCGAGCATCGTGAAGCGCTCGCCGACCTTGTCGCGCGCGAGCTCGGTCAGCTCGTCCTTGTCGGCGTTCTCGAAGTCGTAGAAGTACGACGCGCGCGCGAACGCGCCCCAGGTGTCCTCGTAGTTGAGCGAGAGCTCGGACGTGATCTTGAACGTGTTCGCGAAGATGTCGCCGTCTTCGGGATAGTTGTAGCTCGAGTCGTCGGAGTTGACCGAGAAACGGCCCGGCGCGGTGCGCTGGACCGCGTTCGGCTGCGCACCGATCAGCGGATTGAAGCGCGCCTTGCCGGTGAGGTTCTCGGCCGGGTCCTCCATGCGCATCGAGACGCCGTAGGAGACGGTCGTGTCGACCGCGCCCGTCCAGCCCTCCCCCATCTGGAAGTCGACCGCCTGGACGGCCGGCGCCGCGAGCGCCAGCGCGATTGCGCTGGCGAGCACCGGCTTGCGCAGCGCGCGCGCGCGGGTGACGCGGTAGAGGTTGTGCTTGTTCATATTATTTTTCCCCTTTGCGCCCTGGTTACGGCCGGATGACGGAGGTGTTCTGGATCACGACGGCAGTGCCGTTCGAGACGATGAAGCTCGCCATCTCGCCCTGCATCTCGGCGGTCACGGCGGGCGTGTTGCCCGGCACGAGCAGCGAGGAATGCGTTCCCATGATGAACTCGACATACGCGCGGATGCCGTTGGCATCCTGTCGCGACGACGAGATGCGCTGCAGGCCGAGCACGCGCATCAGCGGGCGGCCACCCGAAAGCGGCGCGCCGGGCACTTCGATCGGCACGACCTGGTCCGGCGGGTCGGTCGCGGTGCCGTCGCCGACGACGAGCTGGCCGAACAACCGGTCCGTCGTCGACGCGAAGCCGTAGTTGATCGGATCGACCGGGTCGACGACGGTCTGCGCGGCGCCGAGGAAGCGATCGAAGTCGGGCGTGCCGGCGACGACGCCGACGCCCTGCAGGCCGGCGCGGATGCGCGGGCCGAACGTCGCCGAGCCGTTGAGCAGCTGCGCGATGCCGCCGCCGGGAACGTTGAGCAGGCCGACGTTGACGTTCGGCTCGAGCGCGAGGAACGGCACGCCGACCATCGCGCCGAGCGACATGCCGACGAACTCGATGCGCGACCCGTCGAAGTCCCCGGTCGCGTCGGCGTCGATCGACAGCGTCGGGATGTAGCGCGTCAGCGTGAACAGGTCCGACACCGCCTGGCGCAGGTTGTCGCGCGAGGTCAGCAGGCTCGACAGGTTGATGAAGTGCGTGCCCGAGCTGTCGGTGACGCCATCGGGGCCTGCGGCGCCGGTCGAGTTGTTGATGAAGTCGACCTCGAACGTGCGCTCGTTCGCGAGCGGCGCGAACGGCGTGCCCTCGATGCTGAGCGGATGCGCGCTCGCAAGGCCGTGCAGCGGCAGGTCGATCGAGATCACCGCGAAGCCCTGCGACGCAAGCGTGCCCGCGACGCCGAGTGCCGCGGTGCGGTCGCTCGTGATGCCGTGCTGGAAGATCACGATCGGCCAGCCCGCCGCGGGTTTCGTGCGCCCCGACGCCGCGTTCGGGACCGTCATGATGAACGGGATCGTCTGCGTCCCCTGCCGCACCGGCACCGGGTTCGCGAACGTCAGGTTCGTCGAGGTCGGATCGAGGCCGGCCGCATTGAATGGCGCGACGTACGCACCGGGCGCCGCGCGCCAGAACGTCGAGAGGATCGCGGTCGGGGCTGCCGCGCTCGGCGCGGCAAGGTAGTACGGCACGTCGATCGTGCCGATGTAGACGTCGGCGATCGGCGGCAGCGACGGGTTGAACTGCGAGAGGTTGCGCCCGGTCGGCGCGACGCGCGCGACGAGCGGGAATGCCTGGTTCGCCGCGCGCGTCGCCTGCAGCACCGGCGTGATGCTCTGCGTCGTGAACACGTACGACAGCACGATGTCGCCTCGCGGGATACCGGCGCCTGCGGCTGCGGCTTCCTGCGCATTCGTGAGCTGGCGCAGCGGCTCGAGCGCGCACGCGTTCGCAGCCGGGAGCAGCGGATCGGTCGAGGCGCCGTTGACGCACAGCGGCGAGGTGCGCTGCGTGAGGAAGTAGGTCTGGTCGGGGGTCGCGTCGTTGCCGCGGGCGTCGCGCAGGTCGTCGTCGACGACGATGAGATACGAGGTCACCTGCTTCAGCGGCGTCGTCCACACGATCGCGGCGGTACTGCCGGTCGTGTCGCTCGGGACCGGCGCGACGACGAACTCGGCCGGCGACGACAGCTCGCGCACGATCGAGGTCACCGCGCCGCCGGGGCCCGTCAGGCGCACCTCGAACACGCGCACCGCGCCCGCGAGCGTCGCGGGGTTGAACGGCACCGAGGTCTGGAACGTCGTCGGCGCGACGGTCGAGAACCCGTCGAGCGAATTGATTGCGACCTGCGGATCGCCGAAATTGGCCGGGTTCGCGACCGGGATGTTGATCGTCAGGTCGCGCGTGCCGGCGAACACGAGGTTGATCGGGGACGGCAGGATCCGGTTGGTCGGATCGAAACGCGCGGCGATGACGCCGGTGACGAGCGAGTTGTCGTCGTTGCGGGCCGGCTGCGATTCGACTGCGCGCGGGCTGTTGCTGCTCGAGCTGCACGCTGCGAGCAGCAGCGACGACAATGCCAGAGCCAGTTGATAGCGGGCCTGCATGGTTGAGAATCCTTTAGGGGGAGCGTGAAGGCGGGATGCGTCGCTATCATAGGAACCTCAAACACGCGTTTGCAACGACAATTGAACGAATTCTTTATACGTGGTGGCGTGTTGCAACGCAGCAAAGGCGGCGGCGCATCGCGCGCGTCGCCCGGTACGCCGGACTCCCACGTTCGATTGCCCGCGTCGGTCCGGGCGAGCGACCGCCGATGATCGACTCCGCCCCGGCCCGGGTGCGGCTGACCGTCCTCGTGCCGTGCTTCAACGAGGAAGCGACGCTTCCACTGCTGCACCCGCGGCTCGTCGCCGCGCTCGACGGGCTCGACGCCGACGTGCGCGTGCTCTATGTCGACGACGGCAGTGCCGACCGGACCGCCGCGCTCGTCGATGCGCTCGCGTCTGCAGATCCGCGCGTCGCGCTGCTCAAGCTCTCGCGCAACTTCGGCAAGGAGATCGCGATGAGCGCGGGCCTCGACCACGCCGAAGGCGACGCGGTCGTCATCATCGACGCAGACCTGCAGGATCCGCCCGAGCTGGTCGCGGCGCTGTTCGCGAAGTTCCGCGAAGGCTACGACGTCGTCTACGCGGTGCGCCGCTCGCGCGCGGGCGAATCGTGGCTCAAGCGCAGCACGGCCTCGGCGTTCTACCGCGTCATCGGGCGCCTTTCGCGCACGCCGGTGCCGGAAGACACGGGCGACTTCCGCCTGCTGTCGCGCCGCGCGGTCGAGGCGCTGCGCCGGTTGCCCGAGCAGCATCGCTTCATGAAAGGCCTGTTCGGCTGGATCGGTTTCCGCCAGATCGGGGTCGAGTACGACCGCGCGCCGCGCGCCGCCGGCGAGACGAAGTGGAACTACTGGACGCTGTGGAACTTCGCGATCGAGGGGATCACGTCGTTCACGAGCGCGCCGCTGCGGGTCGCGACCTATGTCGGGCTCGCGAGCGCGGTGTTCGCGTTCGGCTACGGGATCTTCGTGATCATCAAGACGATGCTGATCGGCGACCCGGTCGCGGGCTATCCGTCGCTGATGGTCGTGATGCTGTTCCTCGGCGGGATCCAGCTCATGGCGCTCGGGCTCATCGGCGAATATCTCGGCCGGCTCTATTTCGAGGCGAAGCGCCGGCCGCTGTACCTGATCGATCGGTACGAGGCGGCGCGCGCGGACCGGCCGGCCTGAGCGCGGCTCGCCCGCGCTACGTCGTCGCGCCCGGCGCGAAGCCGCGTGGCGCATAGCCGAAATCGCGGCGCGCGGGGCCGGCGTCGAACACGAGGTCGTCGTACAGACGATCGACGAGCGCGGGGCTCGCGCCCGCGAGCCGCGCCGCGAGCCGCAGCGCGGGCCGTGCGACGAGGTCGGGAATCGTGACGAGCCGCGGCTTCGGCGACAGCGTCGCGAGCACGCGCGCGACCATCTCGCGATAGTCGACGTTCTCGCCGCCCGGCAGGTCGTACGCGCGGTTCGCGGACGCCCCGGTGGCGGCACAGGCGACGACGGCCGCGGCGACGTCGTCGGCGTGGACCGGTGCGCGCAGCCCGCGAGCGCCGGCCGGCAGCACGAAGAAGCCGGCGCGCCACGCGAGCGCGGCGATGCGCGCGAGGCTGCGGTCGGCGCCGTCGTCGTCGTGGATCAGCGTCGGACGCAGGATCGTGCATGCGACGCCCTGCGCCGCGCAGCGCGCCGCGATCCGCGCCTCGGATTCGGCGAGCGTGCGCGCGAGGCTGC
>DATLNY010000050.1:0-6488 GCA_035536495.1 Candidatus Saccharimonadia bacterium
GATCGACAGCTCCTCGTCGACGTGCGACTCGCTCAGCCGCTCGTCGACGCCTTCATATCGCCCCGCGAGCAGCACGAGGTGCGGCTCGCTGCCGAGCTGCTCGACGCGCCGCTGGTTGAGCGGCTCGCCCTGCGGGCTCAAGTAGATCGTGCGCGCCGGCGCGGAACCCGCTGCCTTCGCCGCATCGATCGCCCGCGCAAGCGGCTCGATCTTCATCACCATCCCGGGGCCGCCGCCGAAAGGCCGGTCGTCCACGGTGCGGTAGTTGTCCGTTGCGTAGTCGCGCGGATTGAAGCTCGCGACCTCGAGCAGGCCGCGCTCCTGCGCCCGCCCGACGACCCCGATGCTCGACGCCGCGAGCATGAATTCCGGGAACAGCGTGACGACCGATATCCTCATCGCGCGGCGCTCCGCGCCTGCGCGCGTGAAGCTAGAACTCCGGATCCCAGTCGACTTCGATGACGCGCCGCTCGAGATCGATTTTCTTCACCACATCACCGGGCAGGTACGGCAGCAGCCGCTCGCGTGTGCCGCGCACGACGAGGACATCGTTGGCGCCGGTCGAGAACAGATGCGACACGGTCCCGAGCAAGGTTCCGTCCTCGAGCTTCACCTCGAGTCCTTCGAGGTCCGACCAGTAATACTCGCCCTGCTTCGGCTGCGGCAGCGTCGATCGATCGACGAGGATCTCCGCGCCGATCAGCGCCGCCGCCGCGTCGCGATCCGCGACCTCCGGCAACTGCGCGACGATGCCCTGTCCCTGCACGCGCCCGGTCGGCTTCTCGACCGTCCGGTCGCCGCTCGCGCTACGCACGATCCACGGCTTGTAGCGAAACAGGTTCTCGCGCGGCTCGGTGTAGGAATGCACCTTCACCCAGCCTTCGACCCCGAACACGCCGACGACCTTGCCGAGCAGGACCCGCCCCGGCTCGCCGGCTCGCCCGTCGGTCATCGACTCAGGCAGCGGCCTGCTGCTTCGCGGCCTGCTTCATGAGGTACTTGACCTTGTCGGTCGGCTGCGCACCCTTGGCGATCCACTGCTTCGCCTTCTCGGTGTCGAACTGCAGCGTGACGTCCTTGCCCGCGGCGACCGGGTTGTAGAAGCCCAGGCGCTCGATGTTGCGGCCGTCGCGCGGGTTGCGCTGGTCGGTCACGACGATGTGATGGAACGGGCGCCCTTTGGCACCACCGCGCGACAGACGAATCTTGACCATGTTGATTCTCGTGAATTTGTGAGGGTGCTGCTTCGTTCGGCTCGCCGTTCCTTCCACAACCCCCACCGATTCCCGCTGCGCGGAAATCGGTCGCCCCCTTGACTCAAGGGGGCTCAACAGCGGGCGACGTGGGAGGGGGTCTCGGCCGACTGGCGAGACAGCCCGGAAAAACGGGGCATTGTAGCGGTCGGGCGAGGAAAATCAAATAGCTGCGCGCTTCATCGTGGGCCGAACGGGCCGCCGATGCCGCGCATCGCGCCGCCGAGGTGCCGCATGAGGCCCTTCATGCCGCCGCCGGACAGCTTCGACATCATCTTTTCCATCTGCTGATACTGCTTCAGCAGGCGGTTGACGTCCTGGGGCTGGGAGCCCGATCCCCTGGCGACCCGGACCTTGCGGGAGCCGTTCAACAGGTCGGGGTGGCGCCGCTCCTTCTTCGTCATCGACTGGATGATCGCGACCATCTTCTTCACGTCCTTGTCGTTGGCCTTCGCCTTGAGATGCTCCGGGACCTGGCCCATGCCCGGCAGCTTGTCCATCAGCGAGCCGATGCCGCCCATGTTGAGCATCTGCTCGAGCTGGTCGCGCATGTCGTTGAGGTCGAATTTCTTCCCCTTGATGACCTTTTCGGCGAGCTTCTGCGCCTTGTCCTGGTCGGTCTTGCGCGTGACGTCCTCGACGAGGGACAGCACGTCGCCCATGCCGAGGATGCGCTGCGCGGCGCGGTCGGGATGGACCGGCTCGAGCGCGTCGGTCTTTTCGCCGGCGCCGACGAACTTGATCGGACGGCCGGTGATGTAACGCACGGACAGCGCCGCACCGCCGCGCGCGTCGCCGTCGGTCTTGGTCAGGACCACGCCGGTCAGCGGCAGCGCCGCCGCGAATGCCTTCGCGGTGTTCGCGGCGTCCTGTCCCGTCATCGCATCGACGACGAACAGCGTCTCGATCGGCTTGAGGGCCGCGTGCAGGCGCGCGATCTCGTCCATCATCGCCGCGTCGACGGCGAGCCGACCCGCGGTGTCGACGATGACGACGTCCGCGAAGATCCTGCGTGCCGCAGCGACTGCGCCCAGCGCGATCGCGACGGGATCCTCCTCGCCGGTGCTCGGATGGAACTCGACCTCGACCTGGCTTGCGAGCATGCGCAGCTGTTCGATCGCGGCCGGGCGATAGACGTCGGCGCTGACGACCATGACCTTCTTGCGTTTGCGTTCCTTGAGATGCCGCGCGAGCTTCGCGACCGTCGTGGTCTTGCCGGCGCCCTGCAGGCCCGCCATCAGGATCACGGCCGGCGCCGGGCAGTTGAGGTCGAGCTCGGAGTTCGCCGAGCCCATCACCGCGGTGAGCTCGTCGCGCACGACCTTCACGAGCGCCTGCCCCGGGCTCAGGCTCCTGATGACGTCCTGGCCGACCGCACGGACCTTCACGCGCTCGATCAACGCCTGGATCACCGGCACCGCGACGTCGGCCTCGAGCAAAGCGATGCGAACCTCGCGCAGCGCCTCCCGGATGTTCTCGTCGGTCAGGCGCGCGCGGCCGCGCAGCTTGTCGATCGTCGTGGAAAGCCGCTGGGTCAGGGATTCGAACATCGGGTGTGCCGGTCGCGCGTCGGGGCGCGGATTATAGGCCAGCACGGTTCGAAGCCGTTCGGGGCTGTGCGAAACTCGCGAGATGCCCTCGCCTCTTTCGCTGCTCGCGGCCATCGCCTACCTCGCGGCCGCGTGGCTGCTGTCGCGCCGGGTTCGCGGCGCGGACGGCGTGCCTCGCGGCGTGCCGCTCGTGATCGGCGCGCTCGCGGTCGCAGCACACGCCGCCGGTCACGTGACGGCATTCTCGCGCCTCGGCCCCGACCTGCATTTCGTGCCGTCGCTGTCGATCGCCGCGCTGCTCGTCGCGGCACTCGCCATCGCGATCTCGGCGTGGCGCCCGGTCGAGGCGATCGGCATCGTCGCGTTTCCGATCGCGGCGGCGTCCTCGGTCGCGTTCGGATCGCACCAGCACGTCGCCGCGGCGGCGATCCCGGAATGGCAGATCGCCCTGCACGTCGTGCTCGCGCTGCTTGCCGTCGCGACGCTGACGATCGCGGCGCTGATCGCGATCATGCTCGATCTGCAGGAGCGCGCGCTCAGGCAGCGGCGCATCGCCGAGGTCATGCGTGCGTTCCCGCCGCTGAGCCTCGTCGAAGCGCTGCTGTTCCACCTCATCGCGGCGGGGTTCGCGCTGCTCTCGGCGACAGTGCTCACCGGCGTGCTGTTCATCCACGACTGGTTCGCGCAGCACCTCGTCCACAAGACGGTGCTGACCCTCGCGGCCTGGCTCATCTTCGGCGTGCTGCTGTTCGGGCACCGGCGCTGGGGCTGGCGCGGCATCCGGGCGGCGCGCTTCACGCTTGCCGGGATCACCCTGTTGCTGCTCGGATTCCTCGGCAGCAAGTTCGTGCTCGAAGTGCTGCTGCAGAGAACCGGCTGAAAACCCGCCGCCTCTCGCCGACGAACCGATTCGCCGCTGCGACCATGTCTGATAATCTCGTCGCAACGCGTTGTTTTTCGGGGAACCCGTGAGCGCATTGCCGGAACCGGCCGATCGGCGGCAGTTTCGCCGCGTCCGCATCGACGCGGACGCGCGCGTCTATTCCGATCGTGCGATGTGGCCGGCCCGGTGCGTCGATGTTTCACTGAAGGGCGCGCTGATCGAGCGTCCGGCGGAGTGGTCGGGCGAAAACGGCAAGACGCAGCGGCTCGAGCTTCGCTTCCACGCGCTGCTCGTCGTCAGCGTCAACGCAACGGTCGCGCATGTCGGCAACCGCCACGTCGGCTACCGCTTCCAGCGCATGGACCTCGACAGCTTCATGCGGCTCAAGCGCATCATCGAGCTCAATCTCGGCGATCCCGAGGTCCTGAGCCAGGAATTGCGGCTGATGAGCTGAGCGCGTTGCGCCGGTACATCGGACACGTGGCGCTGCCTACATCGCCTCGATCGCCTCCGACAGGCTTTCGACCGGCACGACCTCGATCGCGCCCGATTTCCGCTTCGGCGCATTGGCCTTCGGCAGGATCACGCGCTCGAAACCGTGCGTCCCGGCCTCGCGGATGCGTTCCTCGCCGTTCGGAACCGGGCGGATCTCGCCCGACAGGCCGACCTCGCCGAACGCGACGAGCTTGCGCGAGAGCGCGCGGTCGCGGAATGACGACAGCACGGCGAGCAGGATCGGCAGGTCGGCCGCGGTTTCCTGCACGCGGATCCCCCCGACGACGTTGACGAAAACGTCCTGGTCGAACACCGCGGCGTCGCCGTGGCGATGCAGCACGGCGAGCAGCATCGCGAGGCGGTTCTGCTCGAGCCCCACCGCGACACGGCGTGGATTCGAAAGCGGCGAGCGATCGACCAGCGCCTGCACCTCGACCAGCAGCGGGCGCGTACCTTCGCGCGTGACCATGATCGCGCTGCCGGGCGTCGCACGCTCCTGGCCAGACAGGAAGATCGCCGACGGGTTCGAGACTTCCTTGAGTCCCTTCTCCCCCATCGCGAAGACGCCGAGCTCGTTGACCGCGCCGAAGCGGTTCTTGAATGCGCGCAGGATGCGGAAGCGGCTGCCGATCTCGCCCTCGAAATAGAGCACCGCGTCGACCATGTGCTCGAGCACGCGCGGTCCGGCGATGCCGCCTTCCTTGGTGACGTGACCGACCAGGAACACGCTCGTGCCGGTCTGCTTCGCGAAGCGCGTCAGCCGCGCGGCGGATTCGCGCACCTGGCTGACGGACCCGGGCGCTGCCGTCAGCAGCTCCGACCAGATCGTCTGGATCGAGTCGACGACGATGACGTGCGGGCGATGCTTTTCCGCCTGCTCGACGATGCGCTCGACGCAGGTTTCGGCGAGCGCGTCGAGACCCGCGAGCGGCAAGCCGAGGCGGCCCGCGCGGCCCGCGACCTGCGCGAGGCTCTCCTCGCCGGTGACGTAGAGCGACCGCATGCGCCCGGCGACCGCCGCGACGGCCTGCAACAGCAGCGTCGACTTGCCGATGCCGGGATCCCCGCCGACGAGCACGACCGAGCCCTGCACGAGGCCGCCGCCGAGCACGCGGTCGAGCTCCGCGATGCCGATCGGGATTCGCGCTTCGCTTTCGCTCGCGATCGAGTCGAGCGAGGTGATCTTCGGCGCATCGTCGCCGCCGGCGTAGCCGGCGCGCGGCTGCGGCGCCTTCGCGGACTCGAGCCGGACTTCGGCGAGCGTGTTCCATGCGCCGCAATCCGCGCACTGGCCCTGCCACTTGTTGTGCTCCGAGCCGCACTCGGCGCAGACGTACGCAGTCCTCGCCTTCGCCATGCGTCAGCGTCCCGCGCGCCGCGGCGAACCGCCGCCGGCGTGTTCGGAGCAGCTCGTGCGATCGCGTCGCGTCATCGGATCGGCGCGTCGTCGTCGACGAACGACACGCGCCGCGTCATGCCGCAGACGAGCTCGTAGCCGATCGTGCCAGCCGCGTCCGCGACATGCTCGACCGGCAGGCCCCTGCCCCAGAGCACGACGGGATCACCGACCTCGGCATCGGCGTGCGCGCGCAGATCGAGCGTGACGAGGTCCATCGATACGCGGCCGATGACCGGCGCGCGGCGTCCGCGTAGCAGCACGGCGGTGCGGGTCGACGAGTGTCGCGGGTAACCATCGCCGTAGCCGATCGCCGCGACGCCGACACGCATGTCCTCCGGACATGTGTACGTGCCGCCGTAACCGATCCGCTCCCCGCGCGGGACCCGGCTCGTCGCGATCAGCTTCGTGCTCAGCGTCATCGCCGGCTCGAAGCCCGCGTCGGCGCCGGTCTGCCCCGCGATCACCGACACGCCGTAGAGCACGCCGCCCGCGCGAATCCACTGCGCGTGCGCGTCAGGGAACGCAAGCAACGCGGCGGAATTCGCGAGCGAGCGCTCGGCGTCGAGCGCGGACGTGGCCGCATCGAAACTCGCGATCTGGGCGAGGTTGACCGGATCGTCGGCAACGTCGGAATTCGCGAAATGCGTCATCACGACGAGCTCCGGCGCGACGCTCGGACATGCGCGCAGCCGCGCGTGGATCCGCGCGGCCTCGCCCGCCGGGAAACCCAGGCGGTGCATGCCCGTATCGAGCTTGAGCCAGACCCGGATCGGCGTGCCGCGCGCGGCCGTCTCGAGCTGGCGCAGCTGCGACTCGTGATGCACGACCGAGTCGAGGTCGAGGCGGCGCAGCTCGGCGACGTCGCCCGGTGCGTCGAGCCCCGCGAGCACGACGACGCGGTTCGAAAG
>DATLNY010000051.1:0-6262 GCA_035536495.1 Candidatus Saccharimonadia bacterium
ATATCGAGCTGCTGACCGTGCCGACGCCGTTCAACAGCGTGGTCTGGCGCGTGCTCGTCATGACCGACGACGCGTACGGGGAGGGCTACTATTCGTTCCTCGGCGACGGCAGGCTCGAGTTGCAGGCGTACCCCGGCACGCGGGCCTTGCCGGAGCCGCTCGCGTCGGCGGGCTCGGCGGTACGCCTCAAGTCGTTCACGCGCGGCTACTATCGCATCGACCGCGACGGCGATCGCTACGTGTTCGTCGACCTGAGGATGGGCGCCGAGCCCGACTACGTGTTCCGCTTCGCGATCGGCGAACAGCGCAACGGCCGCGTCGTGGTGCTCGATCCACCCGAGCAGTATCCGTGGCCGCGCCGGCTGCGCGAGCAGCTCGCGCGCGTGCGGGCGTTGATGTTCGTGACGCGCAGCGATGGGGCGCGCGACAGCGGTTCCACCTGACGGCTCTCCAAGGAGCGGGATCAATGGCCCAGATGCACACGCCGGAACCCAAGATCGGGTCGCGCGCGCATCCGTTCTCGCTGCTCGGCGTGGACGGCAAGACCCACACGCTGCAGAGCTGCCGTGGCCCGCTCGGCGTCCTCGTCGTGTTCATCTGCAACCACTGCCCGTACGTCCAGGCGCTGCGCGACCGGCTCGCCGCCGACATGAAGGACATCCAGAAGACCGGCGTCGGCGTCGTCGCGATCTGCTCGAACGACCCGGCCGATTACCCGGAGGATTCGTACGAAAACCTGCGCAAGCAGGCGAAGGCCTGGGGCTTCACGTTCCCGTACCTGCACGACGAGTCGCAGCTCGTCGCGCGCACCTACGGCGCGGTCTGCACGCCGGACTTCTTCGGCTACAACGCGAACCTCGAGCTGCACTACCGCGGCCGGCTCGATCCCGCGCAGCGCGGCCCGCGCACGCCGGACATGAAGCGCGAGCTCGTCGACGCGATGGCGCAGATCGCCCGCACCGGCAAGACGTCCGCCCAGCAGGTCCCCTCGATGGGCTGCTCGATCAAGTGGCGCGACATTCGCTGACGCGAGCAACCGCGACCGGCGGCCACAGACCCGCGAAAATCGTGGCGCGCCCGGAGAGACTCGAACTCCCGACCACCAGGTTCGAAGCCTGGTGCTCTATCCAACTGAGCTACGGGCGCATCCCGCAATTGTGCCGGAGGACACCCCAGTAGCGGAAACGCGCTTTGCTTTTCGGCACAGGGACGTGCCGCGCGAAGCGGCCGGAGGAGAGCGCGAACTTGCTTCGGGCTCTCCACGTTCGATTCGCGGCAAGGAAGGCCGCGTAATCGAACAATGGAAAAACGAGGCGAGCCGCCCATCCAAGGCGCACTCGCCCCGAACTTGCCGCCCGCCGGTTGGAGGCGGCGGGCCAGTGAAGTCTATGCAGCGCGCGTCCTGCCTGCGTTGCCGAAGCTGCGCCGCATCGAAACGCTTCCTGCGTTTTCGCTAGTGGCCGAGCAACGCGGCCGGCTTGCGGACGACTTCGGCGACACCTGCGCTGACGCGCGGCCACCAGCGGCTCGCGATCGCCTGCGTCGCATCGACGATGCGATCCGCGTTGCGCTCCGCGAGGGCCGCGAGGCCGATCATCCCGACGCGCCGGGCGGTGCGGTGGCGAACCACCGCACCGATCAGCAGCGCCGTGCCGACGACCCCGGCCGTCACCGCAGCGATGCGGATCCAGTCCGGTTCCGTCGACCCGTTGCGGGCGCCGTTGCGCGATGCGCTTTTACGCTTGACGTCGCTCATCGCTACACCGTCGACTTGCGGCCGAAGATCAGCGACACGAGGAACAGCACGAGGAACACGAAGAACAGGATCTTCGCGATGCCGGTCGCCGCGCCCGCGACACCGAAGAAGCCGAGCGCGCCAGCGATCAGCGCGATGACGAGGAACAGCAGTGCGTAGCCGAGCATGGTCGTACTCCTGGGTTGTGGATGGGGCATTTCGCCCAGGAGGGATGTTCAAGTCGCGTGCCAGCCGCGCACCGCGTGCTCGGGCCTGCCGAGCCCGCAGGGTCCGTGCGGATCGCACGGGGGCCGCGCGCGATGCAAACATCAGGCGAGCTCAGGCGGCGAGCGCGAGCCCCGCATCGGCGAAATGGGCCGTCACGAGCGCGAGCTGCTCGGGTGCGGTGCCGACCTCGTTGACGACCGCACGGAAGCGCGCGCCGTCCGGGTGTTCCTTGCAGTACCAGCCGATGTGCTTGCGCGCGATCCGCACGCCCGGCAACTCGCCGTAGAACGCGTAGAGGTTCTCGAGGTGCCCGCGCAGGATCTCGCCGGCGTCCGCGCGTGACGGCGGCGCGAACGCCTCGCCGCCCGCGAGGTGGTGCGCGATCTCGCGGAAGATCCATGGCCGGCCCTGCGCGGCACGGCCGACCATCACCGCGTCGGCGCCGGTGCGGGCGAGCACCTCGCGCGCCTTCGCCGGCGTGTCGATGTCGCCGTTGGCGATGACGGGCATGCCGACGGCGGCCTTGATCGCGGCGATCGTGTCGTATTCGGCTTCGCCCTGGTAGAGATCGGCGCGCGTGCGCCCGTGCACCGCGAGCGCCGCGATTCCCGCGTCTTCCGCGATGCGCGCGATCCGCACGCCGTTGCGGTTCTCCCGGTTCCATCCGGTGCGGATCTTCAGCGTGACCGGCACCTCGACCGCGCGCACGACCGCGACAACGATACGCGCGACCAGCGCCTCGTCCTGCAGCAGCGCCGAGCCCGAGTGGACGTTGCAGACCTTCTTCGCCGGGCAGCCCATGTTGATGTCGATGATCTGCGCGCCCTGCGCGACGTTGTGGCGCGCGGCGTCGGCGAGCATCGCGGGGTCGTAGCCCGCGATCTGCACGCTGACCGGCTCGGGCTCCCCGATGTGATCCATGCGGCGCTGCGACTTCGCGGTGTGCCACAACTTGGGGTCGGCCGTCGTCATCTCGGATACCGCGAGGCCCGCGCCCATGCGCTTGCAAAGCTGCCGGAACGGCTTGTCGGTGACGCCGGCCATCGGCGCCAGGATCACGTTCGGTTCGATGAGGTAGGGGCCGATGCGCACGGCGCGCATCTTAGCTGCACGCCGTCGCCGGGCGGACGGGCCACGCGCTCCCCTAGAATGCGGCTCGACAGGGGAGCGTTCACATGATCGTCCATGCACTGCTCGTCGCGGCGCTTGCCGGCGGCACCGTCGAGGCCACGCGCGAGGTCGGCCGGATCGGCAAGGTCGAGGTCGGTGCGAACGCGGAACGGCGCGCCCCCGTGGCGCGCGACGCGCGCAAGCCGGCCCGCGACGAAACGGGCTTCACGGTGCTCGACCCCGAGCTCGAGGGCACCGAGTACGCCGAGCTCGCCGCCGAATTCCGGACCGCGCGCGTGCTCGAGGACATGGCCGCCACGCTCAACGAAGCGATCGAGTTGCCGGTCGAGCTCGGCCTGCGCTTCGCGGAATGCGGCGAGCCGAATGCGTACTACGACCCCGAGTCGCGCGTCGTGTCGGTCTGCTTCGAGCTGCTGACGCACTACTACGAGGTGCTCGCCGGCGAGTTCGAGCAGGAATCCGAGCTCGACGACGCCGTGATCGGGGCCTTCATGTTCGTGTTCTTCCACGAGATCGGCCACGCGCTCGTCGACGTGCTCGAGCTGCCCGTCACGGGACGCGAGGAAGATGCCGTCGACCAGCTCTCGGCGTGGCTGCTGATCGACAACGGCGACGGCGACGAAGCGGTCATCCACGGCGCACTGAGCTTCGAGGTGTCGGCGCGGGCGAGCGACGAAGTCTCGGAGGACCAGTTCGCGGACGAGCACTCGCTCGACGAGCAGCGCGTCTACAACATGCTGTGCTGGCTATACGGGAGCGACCCGAAGAAATACGCGCCACTGGTCGATGATCCGCTGCCGGCGGCGCGTGCCGATCGGTGCGAGGCCGAATACAAGTTGCTCGACCGCAGCTGGAGCCGGCTGCTCGAGGACCACGTCAGGTCCTGAGGCGGACGATTGCGCAGGATTGGGCGGGAGGGTCGCTCTCTCCCGGCGTCATCCCGGCGGGGAAAAGCTGTCGCTCTTCGACCGGCGCCGGGATGACGCCAAGTGGCGAGGGGCCGGGCGGAAACTGGCGGGTGCCCGGCCGACTCGCTTATGCGGTGCGGATGTTCGAATGCCCGTACGAATCACCCTGCCGGCGCTTCATCGACTCGTGCGCCAGCGCGCCGCAGCAGGCGATGAACGCGGCACCGAACACGTACGGCAGCACGGCGAAGACGGGAGTCGCGCCGCCCGCAAGTCCCGAGAACGCGACGCCTGCGGAAACGAATACCGAGAGCAGGAAGAGCAGAGCGAGGTCGAGCATGGTGGCGGCGGTCCTTGGCGTTGCGGCGTGCGGTGGCTGGATGCACGTTCGCTTATCCAAGCGCCGTGCCAGCCCATGTGTTGACGTCGAACGGCACGGATTCGTGTCTTTCGCGGGCACGTGTCGCGCGCACCACCGGGGCGGGCCGCGCAGCTTGCAGCGAGCGGTGCAACCCGCAGTGCGAATTGCGAAAACGTCCGAGGCGGACGTCGCTCGCGGGAACCGTCCGGCCCGCCGGGGGCGCCTACGCGAATCGCGCTTCGACGCGGGCGCGGTCCGGCATCGCCGGCGCGGTGCCGATCGTTTCAGTCGACAGCGCGGCGACACGGTTGCCCCGCACGACGGCGGTGCGAAACGGCCGCTGCGCGAACAGCACGAGACCGGCGGCGAGCCCGCCCGAGAATGCGTCGCCCGCACCGGTCGTGTCGATCGCGTTCACCGCCTCCGGCGCGATCCGGTAGGCCGCGTCCGCGTCCCGGCGCAGCGCGGGGTCGGCGTGCGAAACGAAGCAGCCATGGCAGCCGAGCGTGATGACGACCGTCGGCACGCCCGTGCTGCGGCTGAGCTCGTGCAGTGCGTCGTCGGGCAAGGTCGCGGCAGCGCGTGCGTCGCGGCACGCGGCTGCCGTGCCGCCCAGCTTCTCGATCAGCAGCGCGAACTCGGTTTCGTTCGGCGTGATGATGTCGGCGTAGCGCAGCGTCGCGGGATCGAGCTTCGGGTGCAGCGGCGCGGGATTGAGCAGGGTCGTGACGCCTTGCGCTCGCGCGATCGAGAGCGCTTCGTGCACGCCGTCGAGGTCGGTTTCGAGCTGCATCAGCAGGACCTTCGCCTGCGAGATCAACGACTCGCGCGCGCGCACCTGCGCGACGCCGAGCTTCTCGTTTGCGCCGAGCGCGACGACGATGCGATTGTCGCCGCGCGCGTCGAGCACGATGCTCGACGCGGCGGTCGGCGCGTCGGCGCAGACGAACCATTCGGCGCGCAGCCCGTCGTCGCTCGCAAAACGACGTGCGACCGCGCCGAGCGCGTCATCGCCGATCGCGCCCATGAAGCAGGTCGAAACGCCCTGCCGGTGCGCGGCGATCGCCTGGTTGAAGCCCTTGCCGCCCGGACCGGTCGAGAACGCGCCGAGGCAGGTCTCGCCGCGCTCGGGCGCGCGCTCGGTCTGCCAGCAGTGGTCCTGCACGTAGGACCCGATGACGAGGACGTCGATGGAGTCGGTCATCGCGTGATCGTCCTGCGGCGCTCGGGAGGCGCCATCGCTTCCGTCACGCGAAGCGCGTCAGCACGCCCGCGATCGTCGCGGTCATGAACGTCGCGATCGAGCCGCCGAGCACGGCGCGCAGGCCGAACCGCGCGAGATCGCCGCGCCGTTCGGGCGCGAGCCCGCCGATGCCGCCGATCTGGATCGCGATCGACGAGAAGTTCGCGAAGCCGCACAGCGCATACGTCGCGATGAGCCGTCCCTGGTCGGTCAGCGTGACGCCTGGCACGTTGCCGCGCACGATCTCGCCGAAGTTGACGTACGCGACGAACTCGTTGAGCACGACTTTCGTGCCGATCAGGCCGCCGACCGTCGTCGCGTCGACCCACGGCACGCCGATGACCCACGCCAGCGGCGCGAGCACGAAGCCGAACAGCGTCGCGAGATCCGTCGGGCGTCCGATCGCGGCGGCGAGCCCGGTCACCTCGCCGAGCCACGTCAGCGGCCAGTTGATGAGTGCAATCAATGCAATGAACGCGAGCAGCATCGCGCCGACATTGAGCGCGAGCCGCAATCCGTCGGCCGCGCCGTTCGCCGCTGCGTCGATGACGTTGATCGTGGTCTTCTCGACTTCCATCTTGACGGTGCCGCGCGTCAGCGGCTCGCCGGTCTCGGGGATCAGGATCTTCGCGACGACGAGCGTCGCGGGCGCGGCC
>DATLNY010000052.1:0-3749 GCA_035536495.1 Candidatus Saccharimonadia bacterium
GAGAAGCTGACCGACCGCGGGAGCCACGCCGCCGAGTGGCACGATGCGGTCGGCACCAGCGAGCTTGAGCGCCGCGTTGGGCATCCCGTAGACGGTGGACGTCTCGCGGTCCTGGACGATCGCCGCGCCGCCCGCTACGCGAATCGCGCGCAGCCCCTCGGCGCCGTCGCGCCCCATTCCGGTCAGCACCACACCGACGCAGGCGGGCCCGAATGCCGCGGCCAGCGAATGGAATAGCGGGTCGGCTGCCGGCCGGACGCCCCAGATCGGCGCCGCCTGCTCATCGATCACGATCTTCGGCACGCCGTCGATGACGGCCACGCGCATGTGACAGCCGCCGGGTGCGATGTAGGCTCGGCCGCTCACGACGACGTCGCCGTGACAGGCTTCGGCGACCTCGAGCCGACTGACTGCGTCGAGGCGGCGCGCAAGGCTCTTGGTGAATCCAGCCGGCATATGTTGTACGATGAGCACGGCCGCACCGAGGTCGCGCGGCAGGTCGGGAATCACGGTTGCCAGCGCGCGCGGCCCACCGGTCGACGTCGCGATCGTGACCACCGCGGTCGCGATCGCCGACGGGCGGCGCACCGGCTCGGCGCTGATGAAGCGTGCCCCGCGCACCGGTGGTGGCGGATTCAGGACGTTCGCCGTCGCCGCCGCCCGGAGCGCGCCAAGGAGCCGCTCGGCGACGCGCGTGAGATCGAGACTCACCGGGCCGGACGGCTTCCGGACGAAGTCCACGGCCCCGAGCTCGAGCGCGCGAACCGTCGCGTCGTGTCCGTCGCGTGTCGTGGCCGCACTGAGCATCACGACGGCCCGCGGGGTCTGGCTCATGATGTAGCCAAGGGCCCCGAGGCCGTCGAGCTCCGGCATGTCGATGTCGAGCGTGACGATCTGTGGGTCGAGCGTCTGGATCTGCGCGATCGCCTCGCGTCCGTCTCGCGCCGTGCCGACGACGCGGAACTCGCCGGAGCTCTCGACGAGCTCCGAGATCACCTTGCGCATGAATGCGCTGTCGTCGACGACGAGCACGGTGGGTCGCTTAGATGACACGGCGACCTGCCTTGAGCGAGTGCACCTCGACGCGCCCATCTGCGAGATGGAAGTACACGCTCCGTCCGTAGTCGCCGCCGACGTCCTCGCCAAGCAACGGCACGCCGGCGGCGGCCAGCGCGGCCCGCGAGGCCGCGACGTTTCGTTCACCGATGTTGACTCCGCCGGTCGGAAGCAGCGACGCGAACATGCTCGCGCCGCCCACGAGCCGGGCGCCGACGCCGCCGTTGCATCCGAGGCTACGCATCTCCGCGAGCAGCAGCGGCACGGCAGCCGAGGGGAACTTCGCGCGGTTCGTCCGGTCGCGTGCCATGGTCTCGCTTGGCAGCAGCACGTGCGCGAGTCCCCCGACGCGAGTCCTCGGATCGTAGAGCGCGATTGCGACGCAGGACCCGAGGCCTACGGTCACGATCACCGTTTCCCCATCGCGACCGACCGCGAAGTCTGCGACCTTCACGCGCAGCGTCGTCATAGGCGGCGGAAGATCCGAGTCCGTGCGTCGATCGTCGCAAACCGTCGGCGGGCCTCGCCGAATAGTGTCTCGACCATGCCGAGCACGAGGAACCCGCCCGGCGCGAGTGCGGCGTGAAAGTGCTCGAACAGGCGCTCTTGCGATTCACGGTCGAAGTAGATCAGCACGTTGCGGCATGCGATCAACGAGAACCCGCTGCCCGGCGCCTCGTCGCGCAACAGGTCGTTGGTCTCGAAGCGCACGAGGCGGCGCAGCTCGCCCGACACGCGAAACGGCGGGGGGCCGGCGCTGAAGTAGGCTGCACGCACTTCGGCCGGCACCTCGTCGAACACGTTGGCGCCGTAGGCCCCCTCCGCGGCCGCCTCGAGGCTCGGGCCATGGACATCGGTCCCGATGATTTCGACGCGCGACAGGGCGCTCGTGTCCCGCTGAGTGACGGCGTGCGTGTGGACGAGCGCAGCGAGCGAATAGGGCTCCTCGCCGGACGAGCACCCGGCGCTCCACATGCGCAGGCGCGGGGCGCCCACGCTCCACAGCTCCGGAATCACTCGCGCGGCGAGCGTCGTGAAGACCTCCCCGTTCCTGAAGAGCCGCGTGACGTTGATCGTGAGTGCGTCGAGCAGGCGGTCGTACTCGAAGGAATCCCCGTCGAGCACTCGTGCATAGTCCTCGTAGGTGTGGACGCCGCGGGCGCGCATTCGCACCGCGATGCGGCGGCGCAGGCAGCGCTCCTTGTAGCTTGCGCAGCCGAATCCCCGCTCGCGGAAGACTTTGTCGGTGAGCATGCGGAATGAGCCCTCGTCCCGGCGATCGACCATCAGGCGGGCTGCCGGACCGACGACAGATTCGTGCGTACGATCGCGTTGTCCGGATCGAGCTCCAGCGCTCGTTCCCAGCATCGGATTGCCGCATCGCGCTCGTGCTGGCGCAGGTGGATGTTGCCCATTCGCAGGTACACGTCGTCGCCGAGGAGCGGGTCCGCTTTCACCGCCCGCTGATACGACTCCAGCGCGTCGTCGTACCGCGCGTCGCGATAGAGGCAATCGCCCAGGTTCTTGTGCAGCTGCGCGAGCTTCACGTCTTCGGCCAATCCCCGTTCGATCGCCGCCACCGCGCCTTCGGTGTCGCCGCGCCGTTCGCGCACGAGCGCAAGGTCGTTGTACAGCACGGCACTTCGGGGGTGCGCCGCGACGCCTTCGTCAAGCAACGCTGCGGCGCGCGGCAGATCGCCGCGCAAGGCTGCGGCGAGGGCCGCGTAATGAAACCAGACCGGGGCGGGGACGTTGGCGCCCCAGAGCGGTCGCGCGGCCGTCAGCGCCGTATCGGCGGCGTCGAGCCGACCGGTGCGGAGTGCGACCACGCCCATCGACATCAAGACGCGCGGGTCCGTGCTCGCACCGCGGCGCGCCGCTTCCTCGAGCGCCTGCTGCGCGGCGTCGTGCCGACCCAACCGCTCGTACGCGTACGCGAGATTGTGGAAGGAGCCCGCCGTAGCGCCTGACACGCCGGTCAGCTCTTCGAGCGTCCGCGCCGCTTCCGCCCAATCCTTGCGACGAAGCAGGATGAGCCCGAGGTACGAGCGGGCGATGGTGTCGTCGTCGCGCAGCTCGAGGACGCGCCTGAACTCCCGCGCCGACTCGTCCAGCATGCCCGTCTTGTAGAAGGCCACACCGAGGTTGCGGTGCTCGTCGACACGCGCCTCAGGGACAGTCCGCTTCGCGCCTTTCGACGTGCCAATCCGGTGCGCGAACCCCGCGGTGACGAGCCCGAAGAGCGCCTTCCCGACCTCGAACTCGCCCAGCCCGGCGTCTTCGATGATGCGGGCGACGTCGCGCTGCCCATCGATCAGCTCGAGCACCCGTCGCTGATCCTCCTCGAGCTCGACCCCGCTCGCGCGAAGCTTTCGGTGGTCGATCTCGAAGATGATGTCGAAGCTCGGAACTTTCTTCGCGATCTGACCCCACTCGTCGACGCGACGCGCCCCCTCGAGCAGCAACGACTCGGGGTTCATGGCCACCGTGATGTCCTGCGCCTCCGGCGTCGCGTCCGGCTCGAAATTGAACGTGCCTTCGCTCCAGGTGAACAGTGCGTACACCGCCTGCTCGATCTGCAGGCGGACCTGCTGCTCGAGCTGCTCGCGTCCGATGGCGCCCTGAGCGACGAGCAACTCGCCGACCCGGGTGTCGCGGTGGGTCCGCTGCTGCGCCTCGATCGCGCGGTCGAG
>DATLNY010000053.1:0-17022 GCA_035536495.1 Candidatus Saccharimonadia bacterium
CTGCAGCGCGGCCGCGAAGATCTCCGACGCCGACGCCGAGCTGCGGTTGACGAGCACCGCGAGCGGGCCGTCCCACGCGACGCCGGCGTCGCTGTCGGATTCGACCGACACGCGGCCCTGCGCGTCGCGCACCTGCACGACGGGGCCGCGGTCGATGAACAGGCCCGAGAGCTGCGTCGCTTCCGTCAGCGAGCCGCCGCCGTTGTCGCGCAGGTCGATCACGACGCCTTCGACGCCTTCCTTCTTGAGCTCGCCGAGCAGCCGCGCGACGTCGCGCGTCGAGCTGCGGTACTCGGCATCGCCGCGGCGACGCCCTTCGAAGTCGTGATAGAACGTCGGCAGCGCGATGACGCCGATCTTGCGCACGTAGCTGCCGTCGGGAACCTCGATCACGGACTTCTTCGCGGCCTGCTCCTCGAGCTTGACCTCGTCGCGGACGACCGCGATCGTGATCGGCTTCGAGTCGACGCCGGCATCGGCCGGAATGATGTCGAGCAGGACGGTCGTGCCCTTCTTGCCGCGGATGAGGTCGACGACGTAGTCGAGGCGCCAGCCGACGACGTCCTGCATCGGACCCTTGCCGGTGCCGACGCCGACGATGCGGTCGCCGGCCTTGATCGTGCCGAGCTTGTCGGCCGGGCCGCCCTTGACGACCTGGCGCACCGTCGTGAACTCGTCGTCGCGCTGCAGCACGGCGCCGATGCCCTCGAGCGAGAGCCGCATCGACATCGAGAAGTTCTCGCTCGCGCGCGGACCGAGGAAGCCGGTGTGCGGCTCGATTGCGCTCGCGTACGCGTTCATGAACGTCTGGAACACGTCCTCGCCGTCGAGCTCGGCGACGCGGTCCTTGAAGGAGCGGTAGCGCTTGTCGAGCGTCTTGCGCGCCTCGGCTTCGGTCTTGCCCGCGAGCTTGAGCCTCAGCCAGTCGTTCTTGACGCGACGGCGCCACAGGTCGTCGAGCTCGACGCGCGACGCGGCCCATTCGGCGTCCTCGCGGTCGGTCTCGTACTTCTCCTCGACCGTCAGGTCGAAGCCTTTCTCGACGAGCGCGCGCGCATGCGCGGTGCGCTCGTCGACGCGGCCGATGTAGCGGCGGAAGATCTCGAACGGCGGCTCGAGCTCGCCGTCGTAGATCGCATCGTCGAGCTTCGCCTGCCAGCGCGCGAACTCCGCGATGTCGGCTTTCGTGAAGAACAGCTTCTCGCCGTCGAGCCCTTCGATGTAGCGCTCGAGGATCTGCGCGGACATCGTGTCGTCGAGCGGCACGCGCTTGTAGTGGAAGCGCGTGAGGAAGCGCATCGCCCACATCGCCGCGTCGTCTTGCGTGTCGTTGGGGATGATCGTGGCGGGATCGATCGCGGCAAACGCCGCGGCACCGGCCGCGGCCGGCGCCTTCGCGCCCGCGAGCGCGACCGGAACGAGCATGAAGGGAACAGCGAGCAACGCGCGAAATTTCATCCAGGGACTCCAGCCACTCCCCCGTGCGGGGTGGCTCACACACATCAAACGGCGGGCGCACGACGGATGTCTCATGCCGAAGGTACCGGCATCGAGACATCCTTCCCCGTACGCCCGTACGGAACCGCAGCATCCGTGCCTGAATCCGCGCGCCGTCCGTGCCGCGCTGCCCACACTCTTTCTCAACCTGCCGCGGCGACGTATCCGGCCGCGTGCGCCATCTCGTCGGCGTGATACGACGAGCGTACCAAGGGTCCGGATGCAACATGTGTGAAACCGAGCGACATCCCGTACTCGCGCAGCGCCTCGAACTCGCCGGGCGTCCAGTAGCGGACGACCGGGTGGTGGTGCGGCGAAGGTTGCAGGTATTGCCCGATCGTCACCATGTCGACGTCGTGTCGCCTGAGATCGTTCAAGGATTGCTGTACCTGGTTTTCGTGTTCTCCCAGCCCGAGCATGATCCCGGACTTCGTCGGTACGGCCGGGTGCGCCGCCTTGAACGCGCGCAGCAGCGCCAGCGACCAGTCGTAGTCGGCGCCGGGGCGGACTTCGCGGTAGCGCTCGCGCACCGTCTCGAGGTTGTGGTTGAAGACATCCGGCGGATCCGAAGCGAGCGCAGCCAGTGCGCGCTCCATCCGGCCCTTGCCGCGGAAATCCGGCACGAGCACTTCGACCGTGATCGCGGGATTCAGTTCACGCGTGCGGCGGATGCAGGCCGCGAAGTGGGACGCACCGCCGTCGCGCAGGTCGTCGCGGTCGACCGAGGTGATCACGACGTAGCGCAGCCGCATGTCACGGATCGTCTGCGCGAGGTGCTCGGGCTCGTTCAGGTCCGGCGGCTTCGGGCGGCCGTGCGCGACGTCGCAGAACGCGCAGCGCCGCGTGCAGACCTCGCCGAGCACCATGAACGTCGCGGTGCCCTTCGAGAAGCACTCGTGGATGTTCGGGCACGAGGCTTCCTCGCAGACCGTCACGAGCGAGCTCTGCCGCAGTTTCGCCTTCAACAGCTGGACCTGGTTGCCGCTCGGGATCCGCACACGGATCCAGGAGGGCTTGCGCAGCAAAGGAGCCTGCGCATCGAACTTGACCGGATTGCGCGAGATCTTGTCCTCGCCCTTCTGCTTCGCGCCCGCGACGAGCGTGGCGGGTGGCGTGTCGGCGACGATCAGCGGAATCGACTTCGTTTCGGGTTCGGTCATGGGGACTCAGGCAGCCGCGAGCGGACGGGGCTCGGCGCCGTACTCGACCGCGGTCAGGCCGAACTGGCGCGCGATCGCGGGAACGAGCGCGGCGGCGACGTCTTCGAGCGTTCCCGGACCCCCGCAGTCTAACACCTGGGTCACCGCAAGCCCCTGAAATCCGCAGGGATTGATGCGCGCATACGGCGCGAGATCCATCGCGACGTTCAGCGCGAGCCCGTGGAACGAGCAGCCACGCCGCACGCGCAGGCCGAGCGCCATCAGCTTCGCGTCGCCGACATAGATGCCGGGCGCGCCGGTTCGCCGATTCGCTTCGATGTGCCACGTCGCAAGCGTGTCGATGACAGCCTGCTCGATGCGACACACGAGCTCGCGCACCCCGAGCCCGAGGCGGCGCAGGTCGAGCAGCGGGTACGCGACGAGCTGGCCCGGCCCGTGGTACGTGACCTGGCCGCCGCGGTCGACCCGCACGACCGGAATGTCGCCGGGCGCGAGCACGTGCTCGGGCTTGCCGGCCTGGCCGAGCGTGAACACCGGGTCGTGCTCGACGAGCCACAGCTCGTCGGGTGTGTCGAGCGCGCGCGCGTCAGTGAACGCCTGCATCGCGCGCCACACCGGTTCGTACGGCTGGCGGCCGAGCTTCCGCACGACAAGCGTGCGCACGCCGCTCAGAGCGTCCAACGGATCGCCGGGTGGGCGCGAAGGCGCGCGTGCGCGGCCTGGTAGCGCTCGCGCGTGTCGCACTCGAACGACAGCGACACCGCGAGGTACTTCCCGCCCGACGAGCTGCGATGCCGCGCACTGCCGGGATCGGGGCTGCAGCCCGACGCGACGAGCTCGGACATCACGATCGCCTCCAGCTCCGGCACCGCCTCGCCCATCGCGGTGATCTCGAAGATGCCGGGGAACGTGAAGCCGCGCGGCTCGGTGTCGTCGTTCTCGCTCATTGCCCCGATCTGGTGTCCAACGCGCGGGCGTGCAATGCACGCGGTGCTGGCCAATTGTAGGCCGGACTGCATGCCTCCTCGGTCCTCAGCCCTCGGCCCAGCTCGTCAATCCGACTGCCACCACAGCACCGCGCCGTCGGAAAGCCGCTTGAAGAAGCCCCCGAGCGGGAAGTCCGCAAGCGCGACGAGCGGGGCCTCGTGCACGGGCTTTCCGTCGAGCGTCACGACGAGCGTCCCGACCTTCTGGCCTTTCGCGAGCGGCGCGATCAGCGGCTTCTGCACGTTGACGGTCGCCTGCAGGCGTGAATACGCGCCGCGCGGGATCGTGATCGTGGCGGCCTGCGCGAGGCCGAGCCTCGCGGCCGGCACCGTGCCTTTCCACAGCTGCGGCTCGGCGACCGTCGCGTTCGCGGCGTAGAGCAGGTGCGACTCGAAGAAGCGGAAGCCGTACTCGAGCAGCGCCTGCGCCTCGTCGGCGCGGACCTTCTCGCCGCTCGTGCCCATGACGACCGCGATCATGCGCACATCGCCGCGCTTCGCCGACGCCGCGAGGCAGTAGCCGGCCTGCGAGTGATGCCCGGTCTTGATGCCGTCGATCGACGCGTCGCGCCAAAGCAGCGTGTTGCGGTTGTGCTGCGTGATGCCGTTGTACGTGAACTCCTTGATCGCGTAGATCGGGTAGTCGGCCGGATGGTCGCGGATCAGCGCCTGCGAGAGCAGCGCGACGTCGCGCGCGGTCGTGTAGTGGTCCTCGGCGTGCAGGCCGTGCGAGTTGACGTAGTGCGTGCCGGACATGTCGAGCCTGCGCGCATGCTGGTTCATGAGCTCGGCAAACGTCTGCTCGCTGCCGGCAGCGTGCTCGGCGAGCGCGATCGAGGCGTCGTTGCCGGACTGGATCACCATGCCGTAGAGCAGGTCCTTCAGCGGCACGGACTGGTTGACCGGCAGGAAGCTGGTGGAACCGTCGGTCGCGGCGCCGCCGCCGCGCCACGCGTGCTCGCTGATGTGGACCGGATCCTCGAGCCGGATCTTGCCGGCCGCGAGCTCCGACGAGATCACGTACGAGGTCATGACCTTCGTGATGCTCGCCGGCGCGACGCGCGCGTCGGGCTCGTGCGAAGCGAGCACCTGGCCCGTCAGGTAATCCATCAGCACCCAGCTCTTCGCGCTGAGCGTCGGAGGCGGTGGTACGGGCGTCGACGGCGACGCAGGCGACGGCGTCGCGCGGGTCGGCTGCGGCGCCGGGGTCGGCGTCGCGACGGCGCGCTGCGGTGCGGCGGCCGGTGTCGCGGCAGACGTCGGGGTTTGCGCGGTCGCGAACGTACAGGCGAGGAGCAGCGGGGCGAACAGCAGGGGCTTCATCGGGTGGACGGATTCCGGTGGGTTCATTCGGGCGCGACGACGACGCTCGGATAGCCGAGCGTGCGCAGCCGCGCGACGAGCGCGTCGGCCGATGCGCCGACGAGCGGGCCGATGCGGACGCGATGCACGACGTGGCCGTGCACGCGCTCGCGATCGACGTACACGTGATCGAGGTTCTTTGCCTCGAGCGCACGCTCGAGCCGCTTCGCGTTGTCGCGTTCGGTGAAGCTTCCGACCTGCAGGAGCACGCGATGTTCCCGCGCGTTCCCGGCGCCGCCGCGACCGCGGCGCGCCGGCGCCGACGCGACGGGCCCGGGCGACTGCACGGGGCGCGCAGCATAGCGGATGCCGGCATCGGGGGCGCCGGCATCGAGCGACTCGACCTCGACGCGCGCAGTGCCCTTGAGGTGCACGCCGAGCCTGATCGCCGCGGTGTACGACAGGTCGATGATACGGCCCTCGTGGAACGGGCCGCGGTCGTTGACGCGCACGACGAGGCTGCGGCCGTTCTCGAGGTTCGTGACGCGCACGTAGCACGGCAGCGGCAGCGTCTTGTGCGCAGCCGTCATCTTGTACATGTCGTACGGCTCGCGCGACGACGTCAGCCGGCCGTGGAATTTCGTGCCGTACCACGAGGCGAGGCCGCGCTCGCGGTAACCGCGGCTCGTCGCGCGCACCGAGTACGTCCGCCCGAGCACGGTGTACGGCGACTTGTTGCCGTATCGCGCGAGCGGCTCGACCTTCGGCACCGGCTCCGGTACGCGGCTGACGTCGGGCGGGACCGCGGGGCCGCCGTCGGAGAGCTCGCGCGGCGCGGGGGACTTGCGGGGTGCGGCGGTGCGGCTTGCGCGTGGTGCCTCGACGGCCGAGACGGGCGGTGCTTCGCGCACCTGCGGCTTGCACGCGCCGAGCAGCGCGGCGCAGACGAGCGCGGCGGCGCGCCCGTGCCGGTTCATCTCAGCGCGTCGACGCGAGCGCGGCGCCCTGCCCGATCGCCTGAGCGAGCTGGTGCACCGCCATCGCGTACATCGGGCTGCGGTTGTAGCGCGTGATCACGTAGAAGTTCTGCTGCACGACCCAGTATTCGGTGCTGCCCTCGCCCTCGAGCGTGACGAGCGTCGCGGGCGTTTCCGGCGCGAGCGCCGCCTTGATCGGATAGCCCCACTTCGCGAGCTGGCCGACCGAATAGACCGGCTCGTAGCCGTTCGGCGTGAGCGTGCGCGCGTCGCGCGTCCGCTGCGCGCGGTACGCGACCGGGCCGCGCGTCTCCCACCCGTAGCCGACGAAGTAGTTCGCGATCGACGCGAAGATGTCGCCCTTCGATCCCCACAGGTCGATGCGCCCGTCGCCGTCGTGGTCGCGCGCATACTTCGCGAAGCTCGTCGGCATGAACTGGCCCCAGCCCATCGCGCCGGCATAGGAACCCTGCAGCTCGTGGAGCCGCTTCGGGAACGGCGCCGCGCCGAGCAGCAGCAGCTGCTTCAGCTCGCCGCGAAAGAACTCGGCGCGCGGCGGGTAGTAGAATGCGAGCGTCGCGAGCGCATCGATGACGCGATACTTGCCGGTGATGCGCCCGTAGTTCGTCTCGACGCCGATGATCGCGACGATGAGCTCGGCCGGCACGCCGTACTTCGCCGCGATCTCGTCGAGCAGCGCGCGGTGCGCGCGATAGAACGCGATGCCGTCCTCGACGCGCTTGCCGGTCATGAAGATCGGGCGGTACTCGCGCCACGGCCGCGTCTTCTCGGCCGGCTTCGAGATCAGCTCGATGATGCCGGGCTGGAACACCGCGCGCGCGAGCTCGGCGTCGACTTCGCGCGGGCTCAGCGCGCGACCCGACGCGCGCGAGGCCGCGACGACCTCCCGCACGAATTCGGCCTGCCCCGGGTGGGGCGCGGCGGGCTTCGCGAAGAGCTGAAGGGGCAGCAGGGCGGCGAACGCCGCGGCGGCGAGGACGAACGGTCGAAGGGTGCGCATTTCGGACGGAAACTCTAGCACGCGCACGCGCGTATGGAAGCAGCAATGCGCCGCACGCCGCGCGTCACGACGGCGTGAGCGCGTGCCGCCGGTGGGCGTGGATCGACTGCAGCACGCCGAACCCCGCGAGGAGGCTCACCGCGGACGTGCCGCCGTAGGAAATCAGCGGCATCGGCACGCCGACGACGGGCATCAGGCCCGTGATCATGCCGCCGTTGACCATGACGTAGACGAAGAACGTCATCGCGATCGAGCCGGCGAGCAGCCGCGAATACGTGTCGCGCGCGTCGGCCGCGATCATGAGCCCGCGGCCGATGATGAAGATGTAGAGCGCGATGACGACCGCGACGCCGATCACGCCGAACTCCTCGGAGAACACCGCGAAGATGAAGTCGGTCGTGTGCTCGGGCAGGAAATCGAGCTTTGCCTGCGTGCTCATCCCGTAGCCCTTGCCCGCGAAGCCGCCCGAGCCGACCGCGATCTTCGCCTGGATGATGTTCCAGCCGTTGCCGAGCGGATCGGCCTCGGGATCGAGGAACATCCTCACGCGGTTGCGCTGGTACTCGTGCATGAACTGCCATCCGATCGGCGCGGCCGCGGCGGCCGCGCCGACGACGAGGCCGATGCGCGGCCACGACAGCCCTGCGAGGAAGATCACGAACGCGCCGCTGATCGCGACGAGCAGCGCGGTGCCGAGGTCGGGCTGCTCGGCGATCAGCAGCGCCGGCACCGCGATCAGCACCGCCGACATCGCGAGCGTCGACCAGGTCGGCGGCAGCACGCGCGCGTGCAGCTGCCACGCGACCATCATCGGCAGCGCGAGCTTCGCGAGCTCGGAAGGCTGGAAGCGCAGCACGCCGAGGTCGAGCCAACGGTGCGCGCCGCGGCCCTCGCCGAACAGCGCGACGGCGACGAGCAACGCAACCGTGCCGGCGTAGAACCACGGGGTCCAGTCGCGCAGGATCGCCGGCGGCACGCGCGAGAGCAGCACGAACACCGCGAACCCGAGCGCGAGCCGGGCCGACTGGTTGAGCACCTGCGTCGTGCTCCCGCCGCCCGCGGAGTAGAGCACCGCGAGCCCGATCAGGCACAGCGCGAGCAATCCGCCGAGCAGCGGCAGGTCGAGCCGCGGCCGCTTGAGCAGGCGCGCGAAAAAGCGCCGGACCTCGTACGCGATGCGCTCGCTCAGGATCACGGCATCGGCGCCGGCGGCGGCAGCAGGTAGGCGTCGAGGATCGCGCGTGCGACCGGCGCTGCGGCCTTCGAGCCCGAGGAGCCGTGCTCGACCACGAGCGCGACCGCGAGTCGCGGCGCCTCGGCCGGTGCGTAGGCGACGAACAGGGCCTGGTGACGGAGGTGCTCCGCGACGCGCTTCTCGTCGTACTCGCTCGCATCCTTGCGTGTGTAGCGCTGCGCGGTACCGCTCTTGCCCGCGATGCGGTACGTCGAGCCGGCCCCGACCGCGCGCGCGGTGCCGGTCGGCCCGTGCATCACCGCGACCATGCCGTCGCGCACCGTCACGAGGTTGGCGCGATCGCGCACGAAGCTCGGCGTCGACGCATGGATCGCCGCGGGTCGCGGCGCGTCGCGCGCGGTCTGCGTCGAGAGCAGCAGGTGCGGCACGTGCCGCACGCCGTCGGATGCGAGCGTCGCGAGCGCCGAGGCGAGCTGCACGGGCGTCACGATCCAGTAGCCCTGGCCGATGCCCGCGATGACGGTCTCGCCCGGATACCAGGGCTTCTGGTGCACGCGCAGCTTCCACTCGCGCGACGGCAGCAGGCCCGAGGCTTCGCCCTGCAGGTCGATGCCGGTTGGTCGCCCGAAGCCGAAGCGCGACATGTAATCGGCGAGGCGGTCGATCCCGAGGTCGACCGCGAGCTGATAGAAATACGAATTGACCGACTGCGCGATCGCCTCGTGCAGGTTGACGCGGCCATGCCCGCCGCGCTTCCAGTCGCGCCAGACGTGGCTCGCGCCCTCGAGCCGGAATTGCCCCGTCGACACGACGGTCGAGTTTGCGGTGCGCAGCCCGAGCTCGAGGCCCGCGAGACCGAGGAACGGCTTCGCGGTCGAGCCGGGCTCGTAGCCACCCTGCAGCGCGCGGTTGAACAGCGGCCGGTAGACCGCGTTGAGCAACGCGGCGTACTGCTTGCGCGAGATCCCGTTGATGAAGAGGTTCGGGTCGAAACCCGGCAGCGAAACGAGCGCGAGCACTTCGCCGTTGCGCGGATCGATCGCGACCGCGGCGCCGGGCCGGCCGTCGAACGCCTTCGCCGTCGCTTCCTGCAGCCGCGCGTCGATCGTGAGCCGCACGTGGCTGCCCTGGCGCGGCGGCACGCGGTGCAGCACGCGCAGCGCACGTCCCTGCGCGTCGGTCTCGACCTGCTCGTAACCCGGCTGCCCGAGCAGCACGTCCTCGTACTGGCGCTCGATGCCGGTCTTGCCGATGTGGCTGAAGCCGGCATATCGCGCCGGATCGAGCCGCTCGCGATCGCCTTCGTCGATCCGCCCGACGTAGCCGACGACGTGCGCGAGCAGCTCGCGATGCGGGTACGAGCGTGTGAGATACGGGACGATTTCGACACCGGGGAACAGATGGCGCTGCACCGCGAAGCTCGCGACCTCGGTCTCGCTGAGCTGCAGGCGCACCGGCACGCCGTCGAAGTTGCGCTTGAGCCGCCGCAGCTCGCGGAAGCGCTCGATGTCCTCGTCGCTGAGCGACAGCACCGCGCGCAGGCGTTGCAGCGTCGCGTCGACGTCGTCGACCTGCTCGGGCGTCAGCTCGAGCCGGTACTGCGGCACGTTGTCGGCGAGCACGACGCCGTTGCGGTCGTAGATGAGGCCACGCGCCGGTGGCAGCGGGCGGATCTTGATGCGGTTCGCATCCGAGCGCGCGTTGAACTCGTCGTGCCGCAGCACCTGCAGCTGGAAGAACCGCCCGAGCAGCACCGCGAGGCAGCACGCGATGATCGTGAAGCCCGCGAGCGCGCGCCGCCGGAACAGCAGCGTCTCGTGCGCGCCGTCCTTGATCCGCCGCGACAGCGCCGGTCGCGAGCGCAACATCATGCGTCCTTCGGCCGCGTGCGCAGGCGCAGGCCGTCGAGCAGCAGGAACAGCCACGGCCACAGCAGCGCGCCCGCGATCGGCCCGGCGACGTGCGCGAGGCCGACCGGCGCGGATTCGGTGAACGAGCGGATCATCAGCATGACGACGCGGTCATTGAAGAGCAGCGCAAGCACCGCGAGCGTCTGCTGCGGCATCGGGAAGAAGCGCAGGCGCGAGCGCAGCCGCAGCGTGATGAACGCGAGCACGACGAGACGCAGCGCCTGCTCGCCGAGCAGCGATCCCGTCAGCAGGTCCGCGACGAGTCCCAGCGCGAAAGCGCGGCCGAGGCCCATGCGCTCCGGCGATTCGAGCGCCCAGTAGATCACCACGATCGCGACCCAGAACGGCTTCGCGGCGCGCAGCGCGTCGGGCAGCGGCATCAGCGTCAGCACCAGCGCGAGCGCGACGCTGCCCCAGAACGTCAGCCCCGCGAGCCCGCCGGGCCTCATCGCGGCGATCCGCCCGCAAGGTTACCGGCGTCGGCGCGCGCCTCGGGCGCTGCGACCGGCATCGACTCGGGCGGTCCTTCGAGCTCCGGCTGCGCCGCGCCGCGCTTCGGGAGCCGCTCGCGTTCGTCATGGAGCACCAGCACTTCGCCGCTGCGCGCGAGCCCGGCCGACGGCGTCGCGAGCGCGAGCGCGAACGTCGCGACGTCGTCCGGCGTCACTTCCCGCACGACGCCGACAGGCAGCCCCGCCGGGAAATGGCCGCCGATCCCCGAGGTCACGAGCTCGTCGCCCGGCCGCACGTCGGCGCGAAACGGGATGTGCGGCAGCCGCAGCGTCGCGGTGTCGCCGCTGCCGTACGCGATCGTGCGCAGGCCCGTGCGGACGACGCGCACCGGCAGGGCGTGGCTCGCGTCGGTGATCAGCACGAGCACCGAACGATCGCGCCCGACGTCGAGCACCTGCCCGAGCACGCCGTGCGCGTCCATGACGGCCTGGCCGGGCTCGAGGCCGTCGTTCGCACCGAGGTCGATCAGCAGCCGGTGCCGGAACGGGTCGAGGTCGACGTCGATGAGCTCCCCGAGCTGCGCCTTGAGCCCCAGCCGCGTGCGCGCGTCGAGCAGCGTGCGCAGCCGCGCGTTCTCGTCCTGCACGGCGGCGAGGCGCGATAGCCGCGCCTCGGAAAGCATCAGGCGTTCGCGCAGGCCCTGGTTTTCCTTGCGCAGCGCGCCCCGGTCGTTCGCGGCGCCGTAGCCTGCGCGCACCAGGCGCACCGGCGCGGCGGCGAGCCAGTACACGGGGCCTGCGAGCGAGCCGGCGAAGCCCCGCACCTGCTCGACGTAGTGGCCGCGGTAGTCGGCGACCATCGCGAGCGCGGCGAGCATCAGGTAGATCGCGAGCCTGAGCGTGCCGGCGGCGCCTTCGGCGAAGAGCGGCGCGCGATCGTTCGAGCTCAGCTTGGGCGTGAGGGTCATGTTGCTCCGGCCCGGCCTTCGCTGACTACTCCGGCGAGAAGAACTCGCTGCCGTGCAGGTCGATGAGCTCGAGCGCACGGCCGCCGCCGCGCGCGACGCAGGTCAGCGGATCATCGGCGACCTGCACGTGCAGCCCGGTCTCCTCCGACAGCAGCTTGTCGAGGTCGCGCAGCAGCGCGCCGCCGCCGGTCAGCACGATGCCGCGCTCGGCGACGTCGGAGCAGAGCTCCGGCGGCGTCTGCTCGAGCGCCGACTTGACCGCCGAGACGATGCCCGCGAGGGGCTCGTGCAGCGCCTCGAGGATCTCGTTCGAGTTGACCGTGATCATGCGCGGCACGCCCTCGGCGAGGTTGCGTCCGGAAATCTGGATCTCCTTGACGTCGGTCTGCGGGTACGCGCAGCCGATCTCCATCTTGATGCGCTCGGCGGTCGACTCGCCGATCAGCGTGCCGTGGTTGCGCCGTACGTAGTTGATGATCGACTCGTCGAACTTGTCGCCGCCGATGCGCACGCTCTGCGCGTAGACGATGCCGTTGAGCGAGATCACCGCGACTTCCGAGGTGCCGCCGCCGATGTCGATCACCATCGAGCCGCGCGCCTCGTGCACCGGGATCCCCGCGCCGATCGCGGCGGCCATCGGCTCCTCGATCAGGAACACGTCGCGAGCGCCCGCGGCTTCCGCCGATTCCTTGATCGCACGGCGCTCGACCTGGGTCGAGCCGCACGGCACGCAGATCAGCACGCGCGGGCTCGGGCGCAGGAAGCGCGAGCGATGCACGCGCTTGATGAACTGCTGCAGCATCTGCTCGGTCATGTTGAAGTCGGCGATGACGCCGTCCTTCATCGGCCGCACCGTGACGATGTTGCCGGGCGTACGCCCGAGCATGCTTTTCGCCTCGGCGCCGACCGCGGCGATCGAGCGCGGGCCGCCGGGACCGCGGTCCTGCCGGATCGCGACGACCGAAGGCTCGTTGAGGACGATGCCCTGGCCCCGGACGAAGATGAGCGTGTTCGCGGTCCCGAGGTCGATCGACAGATCGTTCGAGAACATGCCGCGGAAGAATTTGAACATTCGGGGGAAAGCCTGTGCGTGGCTTGCGCGCCGCGCCGCGCGCTGGAAAAGCCGCGGCACAGGCGTCAAAAAGGGGTATCTACTCTAACGCCCGCGGAAGCCGCGCAGCAAGCCGATTCGCTCGGTTGGGTGATACAGTTCACGTTGCAGCACGGCGTTCGATGCGGGCTTTTCCGCGCACGCGCCGCGCCGGTGCCGGTCTCGCGCGGCATCCGCCGGTCCGCGCGGATGCGGGACCAGCCGGCAAGGTCACGCTCGACCCCCTCGGAAACCCGTCATGGCGCTCGACCCGGCCAGCCTGGATCGTCTCTGCGAGCTTGCGCGACTCACGCTCGCGCCCGCCGAGCGCGAGCGTCTCGGCGACGAGCTCGAGCGCGTGCTCGAGCTGTTCGCCGCGCTGAAGGCCGCGCCGGCCGACGGGCTCGCGCCGCTCTCCCACCCCCACGACGTGACGCTGCGGCTGCGCGAGGATCGCGTTTCGGACGGCGATAGCGCCGACGCGCTGCTCGCGCTCGCGCCCGAAGCCCAGGGCGGGTATTTCCTCGTCCCGAAGGTGCTCGAGTGAGCCGGCCGGCGGTGCCCGGATGAGGACCGTCGCCGTTCTGCGCGCAGCGCTCGACGCGCGCGAGGTCTCGGCGCGAGCGCTCGCCGAAGACGTCTACACGCGCGCGAGCCGCCATGCGGGCCTCAATGCGTTCGTCACGCTCTCGACCGAGCGCGCGTTCGCCGACGCCGCGGCCGCCGACGCCCGCCTCGCGCGCGGCGAGGCGAGCGCGCTGACCGGGATTCCGTTCGCGCAAAAGGATCTCTTCTGTACGGCGGGCATCCGCACGACGTGCGGGTCGCGGATGCTCGAGCGTTTCGTCCCGCCCTACGACGCGACGGTGCAGGCGCACCTCGGGCGAGCCGGCGCGGTGCTCGTCGGCAAATCGAACCTCGACGAATTCGCGATGGGCTCGTCGAACGAGAACTCGTATTTCGGGCCCGTCCGCAATCCCTGGGACACGACACGCGTGCCCGGCGGCTCGTCGGGCGGCTCGGCTGCGCTCGTCGCGGCCGGCGTCGTGCCGTTCGCGACGGGATCCGACACGGGCGGCTCCGTGCGCCAGCCGGCGGCGTTCTGCGGCATCACGGGGCTCAAGCCGACGTACGGCCGCGTCTCCCGCTACGGGATGGTCGCGTTCGCGTCGAGCCTCGACCAGGCCGGCGTGCTCGCGCGGACCGCGGAGGATTGCGCGCATGTGCTGGCGGCGGTCGCGGGCGCCGATGCGCGCGATGCAACGTGCGTCGAGCGCGGCGTCGACGACTATCCGGCCGCGCTGTCGCGCGGCGTCGCGGGGCTTCGCGTCGGCGTCGTGCGCGAGCTCCACGGCGGCGGGGTCGATCCGCGCGTCGCGGCGGCGACACAAGTCGCGCTGCGCGCGCTCGAGTCGCTCGGCGCCGTGCTCGTCGACGTCTCGCTCCCGAGCCTCGCGCACGCGATCGCGGCGTACTACGTCATCGCGCCCGCCGAGGCGTCGGCGAACCTCGCGCGCTACGACGGCGTCCGCTACGGCTACCGCTGCGAGTCGCCACGCGACCTCGAGGACCTCTACAGCCGCACGCGCGCCGAAGGGTTCGGCGCCGAGGTCAAGCGGCGGATCCTCGTCGGCACGCACGTGCTCTGCTCGGGCTACTACGACGCGTACTATCGCCGCGCGCAGCAGGTTCGCCGCCTCGTTGCGAACGAATTCGCGGCGGCGTTCCTCGGCGTCGACGTGCTCGCGGGCCCGACCGCGCCGACCGTCGCGTTCGCCCTCGGCGAGAACGCCGACCCGCTCGCGATGTACGCCGCCGACGTCAACACGGTTGCGGTCAACCTCGCGGGACTGCCCGCGATCTCGCTGCCGGCCGGGTTCGTCGAGGGGCTGCCGGTCGGGCTGCAGCTCATCGCGCCGGCGTTCGACGAATCGACGCTGCTCGCGGCGGGACATGCGCTGCAGGCCGCGACGGACCACCATCGGCATCGTCCGGACGGCTGCGATGCGTGACGACTGGCAGGCGGTGATCGGGCTCGAGCTGCACGTGCAGCTCGCGACCTCGAGCAAGATGTTCTCGGGCGCGTCGACCGCGTACGGCGCGGAGCCGAACACGCACGCGAGCCTCGTCGACGTCGCGCTGCCGGGCACGCTGCCGGTGCCGAACGGCGAGGCGATCGCGATGGCCGTGCGCTTCGGGCTTGCGATCGACGCGGCGATCGCGCCGGTCAGCGTGTTCGCGCGCAAGAACTATTTCTACCCGGACCTGCCGAAGGGCTACCAGATCAGCCAGTTCGACGAGCCGATCGTCGGCAACGGCACGCTGCGCGTGCCGCTCGACGACGGCCGCGAGATCGTCGTCCCGATCGTGCGCGCGCACCTCGAGGAGGACGCGGGCAAGTCGGTGCACGACGCGTTCCACGCCTCGACCGCGATCGACCTCAATCGCGCCGGCGTGCCGCTGCTCGAGGTCGTCACCGCGCCGGCGCTGCACAGCCCGGCCGAGGCGGTCGCCACGATGCGCGAGGTGCATCGCCTCGTGCGCTGGCTGCGCATCTGCGACGGCAACATGCAGGAGGGCTCGTTCCGCTGCGACGCGAACGTCTCGGTGCGGCGCGCGGGGGATCCCGTGCTCGGCACGCGCGTCGAGATCAAGAACGTCAATTCGTTCCGCTTCGTCGAGAAGGCGATCGCATACGAGATCGAGCGGCAGGTCCGATCGATCGAGTCGGGCGAGCGCGTCGTGCAGGAGACGCGCCTCTACGACGAGACGCAGAACCGCACGCGGCCGATGCGCGGCAAGGAATCGGCGCACGACTACCGCTACTTCCCCGATCCCGACCTGCCGCCGCTCGTGCTCGACGCAAGCCTCGTCGAGCGCGAGCGCAGCCGGCTCGCCGAGCTGCCCGAGGCGCGCCGGCGGCGGTACCTGTCGCAGCTGAACCTGTCGGAATACGACGCGACGCAGCTGACCAGCGAGCGCGAGCCCTCGGACTATTTCGAGGCGACGCTCGCGGCGCTCGGTGATCCGCCGGGCAACGCCAAGCTCGCTGCGAACTGGGTGCTCGGCGAGCTCGCCGCGGCGCTCAACGCCGACCAGCTCGACTACGCGAGCAGCCGGGTCGGCCCGGACGCACTCGCTTCGCTGTTGCGACTGGCGCTCTCCGGCGCGATCTCGAGCGTAAGCGCGAAGGAAGTGTTCGCGGCGATGTGGGCCGGCGAAGGTACGGCGGAGTCGATCATCGCCGAGCGCGGACTCGGCCAGGTCAGCGACGACGCCGCGCTGCTCGCCGCGATCGACGCGGTGCTCGCGGCGAATCCCGCGCCGGTCGCCCAGGCGCGCGGCGGCGACGCGAAAGTCGTCACCTGGCTCGTCGGCCAGCTCATGAAGGCCACGCGCGGCAAGGCCAATCCGCAGCGCTTGAACGAGCTGCTGCGCAGCCGCCTCGAATCCTGACGCAGCGCGCGGCGCCTCCTACACTTCGATCCTCGCCTCACCCATTCCACTTCCGGCCACGACCACACCATGCCAGCCCTGATCTGCGGTTCGCTCGCCTACGACACCATCATGGTGTTCCAGGACCAGTTCAAGAACCACATCCTGCCCGACAAGATGCACATCCTGAACGTCGCGTTCCTCGTGCCGCGCATGCGCAAGGAATTCGGCGGCTGCGCCGGCAACATCGCTTACAACCTGCGGCTGCTCGGCGAGGACCCGGTGCCGATGGCAGCGGTCGGGCAGGACTTCGCGCCTTACCGCGAGCATTTCGAGCGGCTCGGCATCCGCATGGACCACGTCGCGGAGATCGAGGAGCTCTACACCGCGCAGGCGTTCGTGACGACCGATCTCGACAACAACCAAATCACGGCGTTCCATCCCGGCGCGATGGTGCGCTCGACCGATCTCTCGGTGAACGACGTCGACGACGTGAAGTTCGGCATCATCGCGCCCGACACGCGCGACGCGATGCTGCGCCATTCGCGCGAGTTCGCCGAGGCGAACATTCCCTTCATCTTCGATCCGGGCCAGGCGATGCCGTTGTTCGACGGGTCCGAATTCCGCGCTTTCATCGAGCAGGCCAATTACGTCACCGTCAACGACTACGAGTCGAACCTGCTGCAGCAGCGCAGCGGCTGGAGCGAGCGCGAAATCGCGTCGAAGGTCACCGCGTACATCGTCACGCGCGGCCCGCGCGGCTCGCTGATGCACACGAAGACGGGCACGCTCGAGATCCCCCCGGCGGCCGAGCGCCGCATCACCGACCCGACCGGCTGCGGCGACGCGTACCGGGCCGGGCTCATCTTCGGCTTCATGCGCGACATGGATCTTGCGACCGTCGGGCGCATCGCATCGCTCATGGGCGCGCTCAAGATCGAGCATCCCGGCACGCAGAACCAGCGTTTCGACTACGACGAGTTCGCGGAGCAATTCCGCCAGCAGTTCGGGTATTCGCTGTAACGATAT